>NZ_JBKOOL010000250.1:0-5864 GCF_046764065.1 Nocardia sp. NPDC002869 | reverse complement strand
ATTGTGGACACTGCCCCGGCCCTCGGTATTCCACCGGCCCCGGGCCGGCCCGCGTTCAGGAGCGATGGGGCAGATTCTGCAACCGGACCTGGCCGCGGGCGACCAGCCGCCCGTCCTCGTCGGTGACCACCACCTGCCACAACTGCTGCAGACCGCCCCGGTGCAGCGGCGTGGCCTCGGCAGTCAGTTTCCCGTCACGCACCGCACGCAGGAAATCGGTGTTGTTGTTGACCCCGACCACTACGCCGCGCTCCCCGTACCAGGCCGCGCCGCCGCTGCTGGCCAGGGTTTCCACCACGGTGCACAGCACCCCGCCGTTCTGGATACCGGCCGGCTGGTGCAGCTGCGGCGTGACAGTCCATTCACCGCGGACGCGGTCGGGTCCGAGCTCGGTCACATGCAGACCCATCAGATCCGCGAAAGTCCCCTTGCTGACCTCGTTGAGTTGTTCGGCGCTGAGATCGGCCATCGACATCGCGGGGCGGGTCTGCTGTTCGGTCATGGCTCCACGATCGCATGTGGGTCCGCGGCGGGGAGCACGGGCCGGTGGTCGAGCGGCGGAAAGAGAGCGGCGGACCCCACCTCGAAGATGGAGTCCGCCGCAGGCATTGGATCGGGGGTCACCGCAGCCCTCGGGACTCTCGCGCGATCCGTACGCCGCCTTAACTATAGGACAGGCTTACCTAACTAGGCAACACGTTGGGCACGCCGGATCGCCATACCGCGCTCCTCCAGCGCCATCAGCAGCCCCTGCCCCCGGCGCGCACCCGCCACGGGATCGGTCCGGGCCAGATCCGGAACGCAAGTGGTGGCCCCGGACACGGATTCGGCCACCAGGGCCCAGAACCGGCGCGGGCTCAGCCCCGCACACCGCGCCAGCGCTCCCTGGATCAGCAGCAGCGAAGGTTCGCAGCGGTAGGCGAGCCACACCCACATCGCCCGCTCGCACGGCAGGGAGACCACCCCGGGCGAGCCCTCCAACGGGTCGCCGGCCACCACCCGGACGGTGGTGTCGGTCAGGCCCGTCCAGTCGATACCGCCGTCGTTGTCGGTGTGGATCCATACATTCTCCAGGCCGGGGTCCCAGGCCCGGCCGTCGGCGACCCATAACGCGGCGACCCGGCCGAGCACGGCGTGGATGAGCGCGGTCGCCACCACCTCCGAGGCGGCGGTCGCACTGATCATCTCCGCGGCGTGCCGCCGGTACATCAGGTCGATCCGGCCCTCGCACAGGCCCGTGGACAGCGCCCACCAGCGCCGTTTGCCCTGTTCGGCCATGGCCGCAGCGGCATAGACGCGGGGATGCTCCGGCTGCAGGGACCGTAACCGGGAACACGCCGACCCGAATGCCGCCTCGTACGGACGGGGGATGCGCACAGTGGCGAGTTCGGACATTCGAACCTCCTCGAGATCGGCGTCGCAGTGACGACCTGAAAGATAGGTTAGCCTTACCAGACCTAGCAAGTATTTCTCTCCGGGAATGAAGTAACGGATTCGTGACACCCCCGGCCCGTCCGGCGTGCGCCGCGGCCGCCGGGGCGCGCTCTCCCCGCCCACACAGGGCCGGTATTTCCGGTGTTCGACGGCCTATGACAATTCCCCCGCGGTTACGACACCCTGTAGTACGGCACAGTGTCGTTGGCGTCGTAAAATCAAAAGATGGCTGGACTTGGTGAACTCGAGAAAGCGGTTATGGACCAACTGTGGTCGGCCGATGAACCACAAACGGTCCGGCAGGTGCACGAGGCCCTGTCGGCGCGCCGCGAACTCGCGTACACCACGGTGATGACCGTGCTGCAGCGTCTCGCGAAGAAGAATCTGGTGGTACAGCGGCGCGACGACCGCGCCCACCGGTACGCTCCGGTACACACCCGCGACGAGCTGGTGGCCGGTCTCATGATGGACGCGCTACAGCAGGCCGACGAGGCCGGTAGCCGGGCCGCGGCCCTGGTGCACTTCGTGGAGCAGGTCGGCAAGGACGAGGCCGCGGCCCTACGGGACGCACTCGCTAAGCTCGAAGCAACCGAGGACAGATAGCCGCGCCGCAACGACCTCGGACCCTGGCCCCACAACGCAGTGAGCAGAGTCGATGAACGCAGCAGCACCGGCCTTCGCCGTACTTGCCTTGCTTCTCGCCGGTCCCGTCCCGGAATCACTCAGCCGGGCGACCTGGACCTATCGCGTCCCGCGCGCCGCCCTTGTGCTCTGGCAGGCGATCGCGCTGGCCGCTGTACTCAGCGCGTTCAGTTCCGGGCTCGCCATCGCCGCCGAACTGCTGGTCCCCGGGCCGGACGGCCGCCCCACCACCAAGCCCACCGATGAGATCGATGCGCTGGGCCTGCCCCTGTGGCTGGCCTATGTGTCGGTGTTCATGCTCACGCTGCTGATCGGCGCCCGGCTCGTCTACGCCTCGATCCGGGTGGGGGTCCACACCCGGCGCCGCCGCGCCCACCACCGCATGCTGGTCGATCTGCTCGACCAGAGCGGCCCGTTCCGGCGTGCCGCCGATATCCGGGTCCTGTCGTCCACCGAACCGATCGCCTACTGTCTGCCGGGGCTGCGGCGGCGGGTGGTGGTCAGCGCGGGCACCCTCGACAACCTCACCGAGCAGGAGCTCACCGCCATCCTCAGCCATGAGCGGTCGCATCTGCGGGCCCGCCACGATCTGGTGCTGGAGGCGTTCACCGCCGCGCACGAGGCCTTCCCGCGGTTCGTCCGGAGTAAATCCGCACTGGACTCGGTGAAACTGCTCATCGAGTTACTCGCCGATGATTCCGCGGTCAAGGTCACCGGTCCGAAACCTCTGGCCCGGGCCCTGGTGGCCTGCTCGAAATCGACCGCGCCGCAGGGTGCGCTCGCGGTGGGCGGGCCGAGCACGCTGATCCGTATCCAGCGCCTGGCCGGCCCGCTGGGTGATCTCCGGATCGCCGGGGCCGCCTATCTCGCCTCGATCGCCATCCTGGTGGTACCGACCCTGGCTGTCGCGACTCCCTGGTTGGTCGAACTGAGCCGGTTGTTCCGTGCCTGATAGCCTGCCGGCGGCGACCGGAAGCCCGGCCGATCCGCACGTGGGCGCCGCCCGCACTTCCCCGTCCTTCGCCGGACTGGGCCTGCCCGTACTCACCGTGCAGGCGTTGCGCCGGGAGGGCCTGACCGATCCACTGCCCATCCAGGCGGCGGCCGTCCCCGACGCGCTGGCCGGTCGCGATGTGCTCGGCCGGGCGCCCACCGGGTCCGGCAAGACGCTGGCGTTCGGGCTGCCCATGCTCGCCCGCCTCACCGGAGCCCCGGCCATCGCCCGTGCCCCACGCGGTCTGATCCTTGCTCCTACCCGGGAACTGGCTCTGCAGATCGA
This sequence comes from Nocardia sp. NPDC002869, assembly GCF_046764065.1. Taxonomy (NCBI): domain Bacteria; kingdom Bacillati; phylum Actinomycetota; class Actinomycetes; order Mycobacteriales; family Nocardiaceae; genus Nocardia; species Nocardia sp. NPDC002869. The sequence continues at coordinate 2,509 of NZ_JBKOOL010000250.1, read as the reverse complement.
ACAGGCGCTGGAACCGTTCGCGCTGGGTCTGCGGCTCGGCACCGCGGTGGGCGGGATCCCCGTGTCCCGGCAGGCGGAAAGGCTGCAGCGCGGGGTGGACCTACTGATCGCCACCCCGGGCCGCCTGGCCGATCTGGTCGATCAGGGCGCGGCCGTACTCGACGCGGTCCGGATCACCGCGGTCGACGAAGCCGACCATATGGCCGATTTCGGATTCTTGCCGCAGGTACGGCGGCTGCTCGACCTGGTGCCCGGCGACGGCCAGCGACTGCTGTTCTCCGCGACCCTCGACGACGAATCCGTACGGGATCTGGTCCGCCGATACCTGCGCGATCCCGTCACCCACACCGTCGCCCCGGAACCGGAGACCACCCCCGCGACCCATCACATCCTCTACGTCGAACCGGCGGACAAACCGGCCGTCCTCGCCGAGATCGCCGCCCGCGACGGCCGCACGCTGCTGTTCGCCCGCACCCAGTACGGGGCGGAGAAGCTCACTCGCCGGCTGCGCGACCAGGGCATCCGCGTCGCGGCCCTGCACGGCGGCAAGGCCCAGAACCGCCGCATCCGTACTCTCGCGGCCTTCGCCGACGGCGGTATCTCCGCCCTCGTCGCCACCGATATCGCCGCGCGCGGGATCCATGTGGACGCGGTCTCACTGGTGGTCCACGCCGACCCGCCCGCCGATGCCAAGGACTACGTGCACCGGGCCGGCCGGACGGCCCGGGCGGGTGCGAGCGGCACGGTGATCACCGTGGTCACCCCGGACCAGCGGGCCGAGGTGACCGCGCTGACGCGGGCGGCGGAGGTCCCTGTGGTGGAACACACCGTGCGACCGGGAGACCGGGAGGTCCGCCGGCTCACCGGCGCGCGTACCCCGCCGGGCCCCGAAGCGACGAAAACTCCCGACGTACCGCCCGCGGCCACGCGCGGCCACTTTCGCGGGCCGGCAGCCCGGGGCCGGGGCGGCGCCGGGAGACCGGCACCGGGCCGCCGCCCGCACCGTCCCCGCCGGGCCAAGTGAATCCGGCAGGTCCCCACGCCGCGGAGCCGTCCCGATTACCATGGGCGCAGTGCAGTTTCTCCCCGGACAACACCCGCCGTACGACCTGACCTACAACGACGTCTTCCTGGTTCCGAACCGCACCGATATCGCGTCCCGGTTCGACGTCGATCTCGCGACGGCCGACGGCTCGGGCACCACCATCCCGCTGGTCGTCGCCAATATGACCGCGGTCGCGGGCCGCCGCATGGCCGAGACCGTGGCACGGCGCGGCGGAATCGTGGTGCTGCCACAGGATCTGCCCAACAGCGCCGTCGCCGAGACCATCGCCTTCGTCAAAAGCCGTTCGCTGATCGCCGACACCCCGGTCACGCTCACCGCCGACCACTCCGTCTCCGATGCGCTGGCGCTGATCCACAAGCGCGCGCACGGCGCGGTCGTGGTGGTCGACAACGGACGGCCGGTCGGGCTGGTCACCGAGGAAGCCTGTGCCGATGTCGATCGGTTCGCCCGGCTGCACGAGGTCGCCACCACCGATTTCGTCACCGTACCGGCGACCGCCGAGGCGTCCTATATCTTCGACCGCCTCGAGGCAGCGCATTCCGGGCCCGCCGTACTCCTCGCGCCGGACGGCACCCTGGCCGGCGTGCTCACCCGCACCGGGGCGGTCCGGCACGGCATCTACAGCCCGGCTGTCGACGACGAGGGCCGGTTGCGGATCGCGGCCGCCGTCGGGATCAACGGCGATGTGCCCGCCAAGGCCAAGGCGCTGGTCGACGCCGGCGCCGATGTCCTGGTGGTGGACACCGCGCACGGGCATCAGGTGAAGATGCTGGAAACCCTGAGTGCGATCCGGGACCTGGGCCTCGGTGTGCCGCTGGTCGCCGGGAACACGGTCTCCGCCGAGGGCACCCGGGATCTCGTCGCCGCCGGCGCCGATATCGTCAAGGTCGGTGTCGGGCCCGGCGCCATGTGCACCACCCGCATGATGACCGGAGTGGGCCGGCCGCAATTCTCCGCGGTCGCCGAATGCGCGGCGGCGGCCGCCGACCTGGGCGCCCATGTATGGGCCGACGGCGGGGTCCGCCATCCCCGCGATGTCGCCCTGGCCCTCGCCGCGGGCGCGTCGAACGTCATGATCGGCTCCTGGTTCGCCGGAACCTACGAATCGCCCGGTGATCTGCGGGTCGATCGGGACGGCCGCGCGTACAAGGAAAGCTTCGGTATGGCCTCCAAACGCGCGGTCGCCGCGCGGACCGCCGCCGATCGCGGCTACGACCGCGCCCGAAAGGCACTGTTCGAGGAGGGCATCTCCAGCTCCCGGATGCTGCTGGATCCCGAGCGTCCCGGCGTCGAGGACCTCATCGACCACATCTGCTCCGGGGTGCGCAGCGCCTGCACCTATGCCGGCGCCCGTGATCTCGCGGAATTCCGGGAGCGCGCGGTGGTCGGGGTGCAGTCGTCCGCCGGGTTCGCCGAAGGCCGCCCGCTGCCGGGCGGGTGGTG
>NZ_JBKOOL010000249.1:0-5867 GCF_046764065.1 Nocardia sp. NPDC002869 | reverse complement strand
GTTGTAGGCGTGGTGCCGGCCTGCCGGCCCCGGTTTCTCCGCCGCTCCGGTTCCTCCGGATACTGCGAGGTTAAAGCGCGGACCACGCGGACGATGGGGGCGTTGGTCCCGGCGGAAGAAGACCAAAGTCTATTCCCGGCGGCGATATTCGGGTGCCGGCCGGGCGGTCCGGCAGGCCCGGGCCTTGGTCCTCCGGGACGAGGGACCTTCGGAACTCGCGCGAGCGCGCCGGGGTCGGTCGGCGTGGCACCCGGAGCCGGCTTCCGGTTCGGGTGAAGGAGCGGACCTTAGCCCCTGTCGCCCGGGCGCCGGGCCGGTCACACTCGATTCGTGGCTCACAGTGCGGCCGCGCCGCGGATCGATACCCGCCGCCACGACGCGGTGATCTTCGATATGGACGGGGTGGTGACCGATAGCGCCTCGATACACGCCGCGGTGTGGACCGAACTGTTCGATGCCTTCCTCGCCGCACGGCGGGCTGCCTCCGGCCAGGACCGGTCGCCGTTCACCGAGGTCGACTACCTGAAGTACGTGGACGGTAAACCTCGCTATCGCGGCGTCGCCGACTTCCTCGCCTCCCGCGATATCCGGCTGCCCTGGGGCGACCCGGGCGATTCCGGGTCGGCCGAGACCGTATGCGGTCTGGGTAACCGCAAGGACCACCTGTTCCGCGAACGTATCGCGCGTGACGGAGTGGTGGCGTTCGAGTCCACCGTCGCGCTGGTTCGCCGGCTCCGCTCCGCGGGGGTCCGGACCGCCGTGTTCACCGCCAGCCGTAATTGCGAGCAGGTGCTCACCGCGGCCGGTCTCGCCCACCTTTTCGAGGTCCGGGTCGACGGGATGGACGCGGAAGAACTCGGCCTGCCGGGGAAGCCGGATCCGGCCGTGCTGCGCGAAGCCGCGGCGCGTCTGCACAGTGCGCCGGGCCGGGTCGTCGTGGTGGAGGACGCCGAAGCCGGGGTGGCGGCGGGCCGCAACGGGGGTTTCGGACTGGTGGTGGGTATCGACCGGGCGGGCAGCGGGGAGAGGTTGCTCGCCGCGGGCGCCGATACGGTGGTCGACGATGCCGCGCGGATCGGTGTGCGCGGCGGGTTCCGGCGGGTCGGTGAGGTGCCCGATGTCTTCGAGTACTGGCCGCGCTTCGCGGATCTGCTGGAGATTGAGAATCCTGCGGTGCTCATGGATTTCGACGGCACCCTGGCCGAGATCGTCACCGATCCCGCCGCCGCCGAGATGGTGGAGGGCGCGGCCGCGACCCTCGCGGACCTGGCCGCGCGGTGCCCGGTCGCCGTGCTCAGCGGCCGCGGGCTCGACGATCTACGCGCGCGGATGCCGATCCCCGGTATCTGGCTCGCGGGCAGTCACGGGGTCGAACTGATGGCGCCCGACGGCACCCGCCACCTGCCCGGCGCGCTACCCGGAACCGAGGCCGGCCTCGCCCGCGCCGCGGCGGAACTGCGGGCGCGACTGGGCGATATCGGCGGGGTCACTGTCGAACACAAACGGTTCGCCGTGGCCGTGCACTTCCGGGTGGCGACGGACACGGACGCCGACCGGGTGGTGGCACTCGTCGGTGAGGTCGGGCGCGCCCGCGGTCTGCGGGTGACCTCCGGACGCAAGGTGGTCGAGTTGCGGCCGGATATCGACTGGAACAAAGGTGACGCACTGCGCTGGATACTGGAGCAGGTCGACGGACCGGTGGCCCCGCTGTACATCGGTGACGATACGACCGACGAGGATGCTTTCGATCTCGTCGGGCCGGACGGGGTCGCCGTCGTGGTGCGGGCGGCGGAGAACACCGGCAGATACACCTCCGCGCACTTCTCGGTGGATGGTCCCCGTCGGGTCGCGGACCTGCTCACCCGCTGCGGGCGGCTGATCGGTGCCGGCCCGGCCGCGGCGGAATCGGAGACCTGGTCGTTCGCCTACGACGGCTACGACCCGGAACAGGAAAAGCTCCGTGAGGCTCTCTGCACCGTCGGCAACGGCTATTTCGCCGTTCGTGGGGCCGCGCCGGAGAGCCGGGCGGGGCGATATCACTACCCCGGCACGTATGCGGCCGGGATCTACAACCGGCTGCGGGACCGGGTGGACGACCGGACCATCGACAACGAGAGCATGGTCAACCTGCCGAACTGGCTGCCGGTGACATTCCGGATCGCCGACGGTGACTGGTTCGATCCGGACACCGCCGACCTGCTGGACTATCGGCAGCGTCTGGACCTGCGCCGCGCCGAACTGATCCGGTGGTTCCGGTTCCGGGACGGCGCGGGCCGGATCACCCGTGTCGAGCAGCGGCGATTCGCGGCGATGCATTGTCCGCATCTAGGAGCTCTCCTCACGACGCTGACGGCCGAGAACTGGTCGGGCACGCTACGGCTGCGCTCGATGATCGACGGGGAGGTGAGCAACAGCCTGGTCGAACGCTACCGGCCGCTGTCCGGAGTACATCTGGACGCGGTCCGGACCGCCCGGTTGTCCGAGGCGGCCGTGCTTCTCGCGGCACGCACCGGCGACTCGGAGATCCCGCTGGCCGTGGCGACCCGCGACCTACTGCGCGGAGGCACCGCGAGGGCCGTGGACGTGCGGGAGCGCAGCCGGATCGGTCACGAGTTCGGAGTCCGGATCGGGGAGGGCGAATCGGTAACCCTCGAGAAGACGGCAGCGGTGTGCACCGGCCGGGACCGCGCCTCGTCCGGTCCCGCGGACCAGGCCGGGCGGTTGCTGGCGGCGGCACCGGATTACGCGACACTGTTCGCCGGACACACCCGGGCCTGGGAGCGGATCTGGGGCCGGATGCGCATAGATCTCGACGACGACGCGGGGTCGGTGCGCGTCCTGCGGTTGCACCTGCTGCATCTGATCCAGACCTTGTCGCCGAACACCGTGGAACTGGACGTGGGCGTGCCGGCCCGGGGGCTGCACGGTGAGGCCTATCGCGGTCACGTCTTCTGGGACGAACTGTTCGTCTTCCCGGTGCTGAACCCGCGTATCCCGGCGCTGACCCGCGCACTGTTGCGCTACCGCTCCCGGCGGCTCCCGGAGGCCCGCCGCGCGGCCGCGGCGGCCGGTTTACCGGGCGCGATGTTCCCGTGGCAGTCGGGTAGTGACGGGCGTGAGGAGAGTCAGCAACTGCACCTGAACCCGCTCTCGGGCCGATGGAATCCGGATCCGAGCCGGCGGGCGCACCATATCGGCGCCGCCGTCGCCTACACGGTGTGGCAGTACTACCAGGCCACCGGTGATCTCGGCTTCCTCGCCGACCACGGCGCCGAACTGCTCGTGGAGATCGCCCGGTTCTGGTCGGGGCTGGCCGATTTCGATCCGCGCCGGGGGCGGTACGTGCTCTGCGGTGTCATCGGTCCCGACGAATTCCACACGGGCTATCCGCACGCTCCCACGGCGGGTGTCGACAACAACGCCTACACCAATGTCATGGCCGCCTGGACCATCACCTGTGCGCTCGAAGCACTCGGTACGCTCGCGCCGCGCGTCCGCGCCGAACTCTTGGAACGGCTCGGCGTGGGTCCGGCGGAGCCGGGCCGGTGGCGCGAGGTCGCCCATCGGATGTACGTGCCGTTCCACGACGGAGTGATCAGCCAGTTCGACGGCTACGAGCGGCTACGGGAGCTGGACTGGGAACATTACCGGCGCCGCTACGGCAACATTCAGCGGCTGGACCGGATATTGGAAGCCGAGGGCGACGATATCGGCCGCTATCGCGCGGGCAAACAGGCCGATGTGCTCATGCTCTTCTACCTGTTCTCCGCCGACGAACTCCGCGACCTGTTCACGCGCGCGGGCTACGAGCTGCCGGGGGAGATGATCCCGCGGACGATCGACTACTACACGGCGCGGACCTCGCACGGTTCCACGCTGAGTGCCCTGGTGCATTCGTGGGTTCTTGCCCGGGCCCATCGTGACCGTGCCATGGAGTTCTTCGATCAGGTGGTCTGTTCGGACGTCGCCGATATTCAGGGCGGGACCACCGGTGAAGGTATCCATCTGGCTGCGATGGCGGGCAGCGTCGATCTGCTGCAGCGCTGTTTCACCGGCCTGGAGATACGGCACGACCAGCTCATATTCTGTCCCTACTGGCCGAAAGCACTGGGCACCCTGTCTTTTCCGATGATGTATCGGGGCCACCGGATCATCGTGCGCGTCGACGGCCGCCGAGTCGAGATCGGGTCGGAGCCGGGAACCGCGCCGCCGATCGAGGTGGTCTGCCGAGACCGCCCGGTGTGGCTCGCGCCCGGGGAGACGGTCCGGCTCGTCGACCGTCCGCCTGTGGGATCGCCGGATCCGGAGCCCGGGCTCGGGCGGGATCTGCCGGCAGGCCGTCCTCAGGAGCGCGGTGCCGGGTAGTGGTAGGGCGGCCCTCCGTCGGCGCCGTGTATCTCCTCGATCAGACCGCGCGCCTGGGCTCGTGCCACGGCGCCCTCGAAATCGGGCAGGGCGGCGGCAGAGCCGGTCGACAGCCGGTGGGGCCGGGCGGAAGCTTCACGGTGAACCGCCCGGTCTTCGCGCTCGGCGATCGGCTGTATACAAGGGAGATGCCTACTCCGCATTGGCAGCCGTTCCTGATCGCTGCTCCGCTCATCGCGTTCACTCCGGGTGCGAACCAACTGCTGTCGTTGCGCAACGCGGTGCAGCAGGGCGCAGTGGATGCGCTGGTGGCCGTGTCCGGCCGGCTGTCGGCTTTCCTGTTGCTGGTGCTCGCGACAGCGGTGGGGCTGGGTGAATTGCTGGTCACCTCCGAGCCGGTGTTCACGGCTGTGAAATGGTGTGGCGTCGCGTATCTGCTCTACCTCGGCGTGGCCATGCTCTACCGGAGCCGCCCGGCCGGTGCACCGGACCCGTCCGGCAGCCCGCCGACGGACGTGTCGTCGCTGCGCCGGACGCGCCGGCAGCTGACCCGGCAGGAGTTCACGGTGGCGCTCACCAATCCCAAAGCGCTGCTGTTGTTCGCCGCGCTCCTGCCCCAGTTCGTCGACCACACGGCAGGGGCCGTACCCGCACAGCTGATCGCACTCGGCCTCGGCTACCTCGTCGTCGAGTTCGTCGCGGCGACGGTGTACGCGGGGGTGGGCGGAGCACTCAACTCGTTCGATATGCCGCCGCGCACCCGGCGCCATCTGGATCGTGGCACCGGCGTCACCATGCTCGCGGTGGCGGGCGGGCTCGCTTTCACGCGCCGGTGAGCCGGGCGGCGCCGGCCGCACGCCGCGTCCTCCCGCTGCCGGTGCTCACGTGATCCGATGCCGCCCCGACGTAGGCCGGGCACCGATGCGACCCGCGCTATCAAATCCTCCCCGGCTGACGAAATCTCCCGGAACAGGTCCGCGATGTCCGGGGTGAGTCCGGGTTCGTACCGGTTTCGCGGAACGCGTCGACGACCAGGGCGGCGACGCGGCGCGCCGAGGTCTCCCGGCGGGCCGGTGGCACCGCGGCCAGTCCGCGGCCGGTCAGCAGGACGAGCACCAGGTCGTCGATGACGAAGTCCCGCCGCAGCCGGCCGGCTTTCTTGGCGCGGCCGGCCAGGTCGGCGAGCATCGAGAGCAGTGCCGCCCGGCGACCGGCTCCGCGACCTCGGCGCGACACATGTCCTGGACCGGTCCGGGGAGGGAATCCGGCCGCGCCGCCTTCCTACGACGTGATCATCGATATCGCCGGTGGGGCGGAGCTGCCCACGTTCCTCGATCGCCTCGCACCGAACGGACGTTTCATCCTGGCCGGCGTGGTGGCGGGTCTGCCGCCGGCGGATTTCGGCATGCGACTCCTGGGGGCGTTCCAGCAGTCCCTGTCGTTCGCCACATTCAGCCTCGATTCCGTCCCGGTGCCCGCCCGGGACGCGGTCCGGGCCGAGC
>NZ_JBKOOL010000248.1:0-5869 GCF_046764065.1 Nocardia sp. NPDC002869 | reverse complement strand
CTGGCGGGTGTTCCGGATCAGTTGGATCTGCCGTCGGATCGGCCGCGTCCGGCGGTGCAGTCGTTTGCCGGTGGGCGGGTCGAGGTCGCGATCGATGCGCGGACCCATGCCGGTTTGCAGCGGGTGGCCCGGCAGCAGAACGCGACGCTGTTCATGGTTGTGCATTCGGCGTTGGCGGTGTTGCTGTCGCGGTTGTCGGGTAGTGACGACATCACTATCGGTACGCCGGTGGCGGGTCGTGGTGAGCGGGCGCTCGATGATCTGATCGGTATGTTCGTGAATACGCTGGTGTTCCGGACGCAGTTGGATCGTGGTGAGTCGTTCGCCGGCTTGTTGTCCCGCCAGCGGGAAACCGATATTGCGGCGTTCGCGCATGCGGATGTGCCGTTCGAGCGGTTGGTGGAGGTGCTGAATCCGGCACGTTCGACCGCACGGCACCCGTTGTTCCAGGTGGGGCTGACCTTCCAAAATCTGGCGGAGTCGAGTCTGGAGCTGCCGGGTCTGACGGTATCGGGTGTCGATATCGATACCGAGATCTCGCAGTTCGACCTGAACCTGATCGTCAACGATTCCTACGACCTCACCGGCGAGCCGGAGGGCTTGGTCGGTTATCTGACCTATGCCAGCGCACTGTTCGACCACGCCACGGTCCAGGGATTCGTGGACCGGTTCGTGCGGTTGCTGCGCGAGATCGTCGTGGCCCCGGAGACCGCTGTCGGTGATCTGGAGATTCTCGCTCCGGTCGAGCGTGACCAGGTACTGGCGGAGTGGAATGCCACCGGGCATGCGCTCCCGGAAGGGCTGCTGCTGGATCGGTTCAACGCCGCAGCTGTCGCGCATCCGGAGCGAGTAGCGATTTCGTTCGAGGGGACAAGTCTGTCCTACGGCGAGTTCGCCGGTCGGGTGAACCGGCTCGCGCGGCATCTGATCGCTCAGGGTGTCGGTCCCGAGACGCTGGTGGGTCTGCTCGTTTCCCGGTCGATCGATCTGGTCGTCGGGATGTACGCGGTGGTCGCCGCGGGTGGCGCGTACGTGCCGTTGGATCCGGCGCACCCCGCGGAGCGGATCGGCTACATTCTCGATACCTCGTCGCCGTTGTGCGTGCTGACCTCCACTGCTGATGTGGTGGCAGTGCCGGAAGACACCGGTGTACCGGTGCTCGAGTTGGACGCCTTGGATGTGTCCGGGTATGCCGATACCGAAGTAACCGACGCTGATCGGTTGGCGCCGGTGCGGTCGTCGAATACGACGTATGTGATCTTCACATCCGGTTCCACCGGGCGTCCGAAGGGTGTGGCGGTTCCGCATTCGGCGATCGCAAATCAGGTCGCGTGGATGCTGGCGGAATACCCGCTGGACTCCTCGGATGTGTATCTGCAGAAGACCGCGACCACGTTCGACGTGTCGTTGTGGGGTTACTTCCTGCCGTTGGCGGCGGGTGCACACCTGGTGGTGGCGACTCCCGATGGTCATCGCGATCCCGAATACTTGGCGCGCACGATCGCGGAGCAGCAGGTCACGGTGACCGACTTCGTGCCGTCGATGCTCGGTGTGTTCGCTGCCCATACGCCTGCTGGTTCGATTCCGAGTCTCGAGCATGTGTTCGTGATCGGTGAAGCTCTGCCGCCGGAGACGGTGACGGCGATGCACGCGATCTCGGATGCTGCTGTGCACAACCTGTATGGTCCGACCGAGGCCGCGGTGTCGATCACCTATTGGCAGGCCACGGGCGCGGAGTCGGGGAGTGTGCCGATCGGTGTGCCGCAGTGGAATTCGCGCGTGTATGTGCTGGATTCGCGGTTGCGGCCGGTCCCGGTGGGTGTCACGGGTGAGCTGTATCTCGCGGGTGCTCAGTTGGCGCGCGGGTATGTGACCCGGCCCGATCTGTCTGCGGACCGTTTCGTCGCGAACCCCTTCGCTGTCTCCGAGCGGATGTACCGGACGGGCGACCTGGTGCGATGGCAGCAGGTGGACGGTCTGCCGGTGCTGGAGTACTTGGGTCGTACCGATTTCCAGGTGAAGTTCCGTGGTCAGCGCATCGAGCTCGGGGAGATCGAGTCGGCGTTGCTGGCGCAGCCGGTGGTGAGCCAGGCCGTGGTGACGGTCGCGGCGTCCGAGCTCGGTGAGCAGTTGGTCGCCTACGTGGTTCCTGCTCCGGGTGCGCAGATCGTGTCGGCGGTGTTGCTCGACGATCTGCGTGATGTGCTGCCGACCTACATGATCCCGGCTGTGGTCATGGAGTTGGATGCGTTCCCGTTGAACACCTCGGGCAAGCTGGATCGTAAGGCACTGCCTGCCCCGGTGTTCGAGACGCGGGAGTTCCGCGCCCCGTCGACTCCGATCGAGGAGATCGTGGCGGGTGTGTTCGCCGATGTTCTCGGTGTCGAGCGGATCGGTGCCGATGACGATTTCTTCGCCCTGGGTGGTAACTCGCTGATCGCGACCCAGGTCGCCGCGCGCCTGGGTGCTGCGCTGGATACCACCGTGCCGGTGCGGATGCTGTTCGAGGCCTCCACGGTGGCCGCGCTGGCTGCCGCCGCGGAATCCGCCACCGGGCGTGCGGATCTGCCGGTGCTGGCGGCGCGGGAGCGGCCGGAGCGGGTGCCGTTGTCGCTGGCGCAGCAGCGGATGTGGTTCCTCAACCAGTTCGATACGGATTCGGCCGCCTACAACCTCGCGGTCGCCGTCCGCCTGACCGGTGATCTCGATATCGCTGCTCTGGAGCAGGCGGTTGCCGATGTGGTGGGCCGGCACGAGACGCTGCGCACGGTGTATCCGGCGCAGGACGGGCGACCGTACCAGCTGGTGCTGCCGGTCGGCGAGGTGGCGCCGGAGCTGACGGCGGTTGCGGTGCCCGCGGACGAGTTGCGGGCGCGGGCCGTCGAGGTGATGTCGGCCGGTTTCGATGTGTCGGCCGAGGTGCCGTTGCGGGTGGCGCTGTTCTACCCGGGCGGCGACGAACACGTGCTGGTGTTCGTGTTGCACCACATCGGTGCCGACGGCTGGTCGATGGCGCCGCTGACCCGGGATCTGGTGGCCGCCTACGCTTCACGTGCCGCCGGTTCGGCTCCGGTTTGGTCGCCGCCCGCGGTGCAGTACGCCGATTACAGCCTGTGGCAGCGCGAAGTCCTGGGTTCGGAGGACGACCCGGCGAGCCTGGTCAGCGCGCAGGCCGCTTATTGGCGCGAGACGCTGGCCGGATTGCCGGATGAGCTGAATCTGCCGAGTGACCGGCCGCGTCCGACGGTGCGATCGGTGGCCGGTGGCACGGTGCCGTTCGAGATCGATGCGGAGTTGCATCGGGCGGTGTCGCGGTTGGCTGCCGAGCACAACGCCACGGTGTTCATGGTGGTGCACGCGGTGCTGGCGTTGCTGCTGGCGCGGTTGTCGGCTACCGATGACGTGGCGGTGGGCACGCCGATCGCGGGTCGTGGTGAGGCCGAGCTCGACGATGTGGTCGGCATGTTCGTCAATACGTTGGTGCTGCGGTCGCAGGTGCGGGGTGGGGCGAGTTTCGCGGAGTTCTTGGCGGCGACTCGGGAGGCGGATCTGCAGGCGTTCGCGCATGCCGATATTCCGTTCGAGCGGTTGGTGGAACTGGTCGATGTAGAGCGTTCGACCGCTCGGCATCCGTTGTTCCAGGTGGCGTTGTCGTTCGAGAATCTGCCGCCGGCCGATTTCGAACTGCCCGGACTGCGGGTCGGTGCCATCGATTTCGATATCGATCCGGCGAAGTTCGATCTCTCGCTGCGTATCGCCGAATCCGATTCGGGTCTGGCGGCGGCGTTCTCCTATGCCCGTGACATGTTCGACGAGGACACGGTCGGGGTTTTCGCGAGCCGGTTCCTGCGTTTGTTGTCGGCGGTCGTGCGGGACCCCCGGGCGCCGATCGGCGACCTGCCGATTCTCGACGGCTCCGAATACGGGCTGTTGACCCATGTGCACGGTGACGATGTCATGGCAACGGGGCTGTTGCCGGAGATCCTCACCCATGGTGCGCGGGTGAATCCGGACGGTGTGGCGGTGCGGTACCGCGGCCGGTCGGTGACGTACCGGGAGTTGGACGCGCAGTCGTCGCGGTTGGCCCGAGTGCTGATCGGGCGTGGTGTCGGCCCGGAGCGGATCGTGGCCTCGGCGCTGCCGCGTTCTTATGAGATCGTGCTGGCGTTCTGGGCCGTGGCCAAGGCCGGTGGCGCGCATCTTCCGGTGGATCCGAAGTATCCGCTCGACCGGGTGCGGCATATGCTCTCCGATTCCGGTGCTGTGCTGGGCCTGACCAGTAGTGAGCATGTGGACCGGTTGCCCGGCGATGTGCAGTGGCTGCTGCTCGACGACCTGGAATTGCAGGCGCGAATCGACGCCGAACCGGATACTGCGGTGACCGATGCGGAGCGGATCGCGCCGTTGGCGATGGCGCATCCGGCGTATGTCATCTACACCTCGGGCTCGACAGGTCTGCCCAAGGGCGTGACGGTGACCCATACCGGTCTCGGTGGCCTGGTCGATGTGGCGGCCGATCTGTACGGTGTCGAATCGCGGCATCGGTTCCTGCACATCTGTTCGCCGAGTTTCGATCCGTCGGTGCTGGAATGGGTGTGCACCGCGTTCGTGGGTGCGACGCTCGTCGTGGTTCCCGCGGAGATCATCGGTGGCCCGGAGCTGGCCGAACTCCTGCGCGCCGAGGCGGTGACCCATGCGGTGATCACTCCGGCGGTGCTGGGGACCGTGGATCCGGCGGGTCTGGACGCGCTGGAAGTGGTGTCGGTCGGTGGCGATGTGACCACCCCGGAGCTGCTGGCGAAGTGGGAGCCGGGCCGCAGGTACTTCAACGGGTACGGCCCCACCGAGACGACCATCATCTCGTCGTATGCGCGACTTTCCGCCGGTGACCACGTCACCATCGGTGAACCGGTGCACGGTATGGCTGCGTTGGTGCTGGACGCGCGGTTGCGGCCGGTGCCGCCGGGTGTGGCGGGTGAGCTGTATCTTGCCGGCGGTGGACTGGCACGTGGTTATCTGAATCGCCCGGGGTTGTCCGCGGATCGGTTCGTGGCCAACCCGTACGGTTTCGAGGGTTCGCGGATGTATCGCACCGGTGATGTGGTGCGGTGGTATGCCACACCGGGCGCGCGAGCCGGCAACGAGGCGTTGCCGGCGGTGAACTGGGAACTGGACTATGTGGGCCGTTCGGATTTCCAGGTCAAGGTCCGTGGTTTCCGGGTGGAATTGGGCGAGATCGATACCGCCCTGGGTGCGCACCCGGACGTGGAATTCGCGATAACCGTCGGTCACGACTCCGGTGCCGGTGCGACGATTCTGGTGTCGTATGTGCTGGCGGTGCCGGGACGGAGTGTGGACACCGCCGCGGTGACCGAGTTCGTCTCGGAGCGGTTGCCGGCGCATATGGTCCCCTCGGCACTGATGGTGCTGGACGAGATCCCGCTGACCCCGGTGGGCAAGCTGGACCGCAAGGCGCTCCCGGAACCGGTCTTCGAGGCCCGCGAGTTCCGTGCCCCGTCGACTCCGATCGAGGAGATCGTGGCGGGTGTCTTCGCCGAAGTCCTGGGCATCGAGCGGGTCGGCGCCGACGATGATTTCTTCGCCCTCGGTGGTAATTCGCTGATCGCGACCCAGGTCGCGGCCCGTCTCGGGGCCGCCCTGGACACCACCGTGCCGGTGCGGACGCTGTTCGAAGCGTCCACCGTCGCCGCTTTGGCCGCTGCCGCCGAGACCGCCACCGGTCGGGGGAATCTGCCGGTGCTGGCGCCGCGCGAGCGGCCGGAGCGGGTGCCGTTGTCGTTGGCGCAGCAGCGTATGTGGTTTTTGAACCGGTTCGATGGTCGGTCGGCGGCTTACAACATTCCGATGG
>NZ_JBKOOL010000247.1:0-5877 GCF_046764065.1 Nocardia sp. NPDC002869 | reverse complement strand
CTAGCGAGCGCGGGGCAGCCGGACCACCTGGACGAAGAAGTCGTCGATCCGCTTGATCGCCGCCACGAACTGGTCGAGATCGACCGGTTTGGTGACATAGGCGTTGGCGTGCAGTTTGTAGCTGCGCAGGATGTCCTCTTCGGCGGCGGAGGTCGTCAAGACGACCACCGGGATATGCGACAGGTCGGCATCGGCCTTGATCTTCTCCAGCACTTGCCGGCCGTCGTATTTCGGCAGGTTCAGGTCGAGCAGGATCAGATCGGGACGGGGGGCGTCGGCATAGGGGCCGGCGCGGTACAGGAAGTCCAGCGCCTCCTGCCCGTCGTGGGCCACGTGCAGCGTGTTCCCGATCTTGTTGTCCTCGAAGGCTTCCCGGGTCATCAACTCGTCGCCCGGGTCGTCCTCGACGAGGAGGATATCGATCGGCTGGCCGGGTACGGTCATACGGTTTCTCCTTCGGGTACGGGTACGGGTACGGTCGCGGCAGCGGGCGCTGCCGGGTCCTCGGCACCGGGCTCGGCCTCGACGGTGCGGAGGGTGAAGCAGATCCGGGTTCCCACCGTGTTCTCGGTGTCGAGCCAGATCGTTCCGCCGTGGAATTCGACGATCTTCTTGCAGACCGCCAGACCGATACCGGTGCCGCTGTATTCGTCGCGGGCGTGCAGCCGCTGGAAGATGACGAATACCTTCTCCGCGAATTCGGGTGCGACACCGATACCGTTGTCGGTGACCGAGAACAGCCGCAGCGCCGGATCGTCGGCGTAGGCCGCGGCCTCGATGCGGACGACCGGCGCGTGGTCGGGCCGCCGGAATTTGACCGCGTTGCTGATCAGGTTCTGCCACAGCATCGTCAGCAGGGTCGGCTCGCCCATGATCTCGGGAAGATCGTCCGGCCGCTCGACCACGGCGTCGGCCTCCTCGAGGGCGCCCGACAGATTGGTGAGTGCTTTGTCCAGCGGTTCACCGAGCCGCACCGGCTGCGCACCCTCGTTGACCCGGCCCACCCTGGAGAAGGTGAGTAGATCGTTGATGAGCACCTGCATCCGTTTGGCGCCGTCGACAGCGAAGTCGATGTACTGCTTACCGCGCTCGTCGAGCTGGGCACCGTAGCGTTTCTCCAGCAGCTGGCAGAACGAGGCGACCTTGCGCAGCGGCTCCTGCAGATCGTGGGAGGCGACATAGGCGAACTGCTCCAGCTCGGCGTTGGACCGGCGCAGTTCGTCGGCCTGCAGATCCAGCTCGGCCTTCTGCTGCCGCAGCAGAGTGCTCTGTGACTGCGTGGAACCCAATTCGGTGACGATCCGGGTGCGCATATCCTCCACGGCCGCGGCGACCTGCATGATATCGGCCGGGCCGCGGCTGACGATGTGATGGTCGAACTCGCCGTCGGCCACCCGCAGTGATGATTCGGTGAGCGCGGCCAGGGGGCGCACCACGAGCCTGCGCAATAAGACGGTCAGCACGATTCCGGTCAGCAGGAAAACGAGGACCATCCCGGACAGCACCACATCGCGAATGGTGCGGGCATGTTCCAGCGCCCGGTTGTCCGCGGCGACCGCGGCGGCCAGTCCGTCGTTCTGCACCGTGAACGCGGCACGCAACTGATCGAAGACGTTCTTGGCGCGTACCGCTGTCGTCGCAGTCAGCGCCCGGGCCTGCTCCGGCGACGTGGTGGCCGCGAGCGGACCGGCGTATTCGGTGCGCCACTGCCGCACCCCACGTTCGATCACGTCGAGGTCGGCGAGTAGTTCGGGCCGATCGGACAGCAGTTCACGAAGCCGCACGGCGGCGCGGTCCTGCTCGCGCGAACCCTCGATGTAGGGCTCGAGGAACTGGGGATCGGCGGCGATCGCATAACCACGCAGACCGGTTTCCTGGTTGATCAGCGCACTCTGCAGCCGGTACGCCTCCGCGGACGCGGGCAGGGTTTGCCGGGCCAGCCGGTCGGTGACCTTGTTGGTATTGGAGATGACCTGGGCACCCGCTACCGCGCCGATCAATACCACCAGGATCATCAATGCGAAGACCAGCTGGAACCACGCCTGCGCGGTCAGCCGGCCCACTATCCGGGAGTCGGCGTTCGTCACCGGAGTTCACCCTTTCGCCCGTCGTTCCAGCACACATGAATGATGGCCAGGTCGTCGTCGAGACCGCCCGCCGCCCCGGCCAGGTCCTCGACCCGCTCGATCAGCTCGTCGACGAACACCTCGGGACGGCCCATCGGGACGGTTCGGGCGACCTCCAGCAGACCGGCTTCCCCGAGCCGGTCGCCGTCCCGGCCCACCCGGCCCTCGAACAAACCGTCCGTGAACAGCATGAGCCCGGCTCCCGCGGCCAACTCGACCTCCGCGGCCGGCCATTCCGCCCGGCCGGGCATGAAACCGAGCGCCGCACCACCGGGTACCTCGAGCCAGCACAGTCCCCCGTCGCTGTGGTGCAGCATGCCCGGGTGTCCGGCGCGGCGCACCAGGACCCGTCTCGTCGACGGATCGAGCATCAGACTGGTCGCGGTCGCGAAGGTCTGGCGGTCGGTCCGCTCGGCCAGCAGGACCTGCTCCAGCAAGCGCAACTGCCGCGACCCGGTCACGCCGGAGAGGACCAGGGTGCGCCAGGCCAGGCGCAGCGCGACACCGGTCGCGGCGGCATCGGGTCCGTGTCCGGAGACGTCACCGATGATGACATGCACGACGCCGTCGGGATCCTGGACGACATCGTAGAAATCGCCGCCGAGCAGCGAATGCGCCCGGCCCGGGCGGTACCGCGCCACCACATCCACCGCCCGGTCGGCACCGAGCAGCGGAGTCGGCAGCAGGCCCCGTTCGAGGCGGGCGTTCTCCTGCGCCCGCATCTGGCTGGCCTGCAGGGCCGCGCTGGTGCGCTCGGCCTGTTTACGTTGAATGGCATAGCGCACCGCGCGAGCGAACAACTCCGGCTCGACCCGGCCCTTGACCAGATAGTCCTGCGCCCCCGAGGCCAGGGCCGCCAGCCCTGTACTCTCCTCGTCGAGCCCGGTCATCACCACCACCGCGACACGGTCGTTGTGCGCGCGGATCCGGGCCACCGCTTCCAGCCCCTGGGCGTCGGGCAGCCGTAGGTCGAGCAGGACGCAGTCGGGCACCTCGATGCTGAGCCGGGCAGCCGCCTCGGACAGGGTGCGCACCCATTCCAGGCGCATCCCGCGTTCGGCGTCGGCTACCAGCTCTTCGACCAGCAGGGCGTCCCCGGGATCGTCTTCCACCAGCAGTACGAAGGGTTCCCGCTCGAACCAGCCCGCATTGTCGGCCGGCCCGAGGTCCGCCCCGGCAATATCACCGCGCAAGGTCACCGCCGAACTCGCCAGCACGCATCGACACCCCAGCCTCCGATCACACAGGAAACGACGGCGACTCAGCGCACGCTCGTAGACTCAGCGGCCGGTTGCTGGACCGAGAGGCAATCTTGATCGTAACGGATCACTGTCCACCCCGGTGAACGGGCGGTGTCCGGCGCCGCCGACCGGGCGGACACGCACGACCGACGCCGCCGGACCCGGACGGGTCCGGTCCGCGCGGTCGCATATCCCGGACGCGGCGGCGGCCGCGTGTTGGCGTGGGCGACCCCGTGAATCCCGAGATCGTTTGCGGGACAGGTTTTTACGAGCGTGTGGATGTCGGAGGAGACAACGGTGCGGATCGGATTCGGCCTGCCCTCAGCGGTGCCGGGAGCTACCCCGGGAAGCGATCGGGGCCTGGGCCGCGCAAGGTGAACGCGCGGGGTTCGCCGCACGCGGAGCCACCGATCGACTCGTTTACGACAGCCTCGACCCACTGGTGACACTGGTGGTCGCCGCCGCGCACACCACTACCGCCGAGCTGGTGAGCACCGTGCTGAACATCGGCTACCGCGGGAACCCGTTCGTGGTGGCCGGGCAGATCGCCTCCCCTCGATCGGCTCGGCGACGGCCGGTTCACCGCGGGCCTTTGGGCATGGGCGCGGGGCCGGACGACTACGCGGTCAGCGATATGGTTATGACGACCCGGGCATTCGCTTCGAAAGCGCGCTGGCACAGATGCGGCGGGCCTGGCGGGGCGAACTCGCCGACGCGGCCGGGCCGGTTCCGGCGCTCGCGCCGGGTCGCCCCCCGATACTGCTCGCGGGCCTGGTGCCCGCCGGGATCGTGCGCGCCGCCACACTCGCCGACGGGCGGGTCCGGGCCGATCTGCTCACCGATGTGGCGCATCTGTTGTGACGTGTGAGCTGCTGCTGGTTTGCAGCGATATTCTCGGTGCCGGTCGAGTTGCTCGTGCCCGGATCCGGACGGGGAGACCCCGTGACGCATCGCTGTGGCCCGTGCAACCTGGATACGGAAAGGGATCACGGTGGCCATCACCGACATCAATGCCTACGCGCATTTGACGCCTGCTGATATCGAGGCACTCGGTGCGGAGCTCGACGCCATTCGCGGCGATGTGGAGAAGTCGCTGGGCGAGCGGGATGCGAAATATATTCGTCGGTCGATCCGCGTTCAGCGCATATTGGAGGTTGCCGGCCGGGTCGCACTGCTGGCGGGCAGAAAGCGGTCGGCGTGGTTGGCCGGTACGGCCGCGCTGTCGGTCGCGAAGATCATCGAGAACATGGAGCTCGGGCACAATATCAGCCACGGGCAGTGGGATTGGATGAACGATCCCGAAATCCACTCCACCAGCTGGGAGTGGGACATGGTCGGGACCTCGGCTCAGTGGAAGCAGGCGCACAACTACTCGCACCACACCTACACCAATGTGCTGGGCAGAGATGAGGACCTGGGGTTCGGCATCCTGCGGATGACCCGCGACGAAGCCTGGCGGCCCGTCCACCTCGTCCAACCGCTGGCCAATCTGGTCCTCGCCGCCACCTTCGAGTGGGGCATCGCCTGGCACGACCTGTCGGCCGAGCAGGCCCACACCGGAGTGTCGGGGGCACGGCTGCTGTCCGAGCCGAACAAGGCCTTCCTGCGCAAGGCCCGGCGGCAGGTGGTCAAAGACTTCGTGATCCATCCGCTGCTCACCGGCCCGGCGTGGAAGCAGACCTTGAAGGCGAACCTCACCGCCAACCTGATCCGCAATCTGTGGGCGTATGCGGTGATCTTCTGCGGGCACTTCCCCGATGGCGCGGAGAAGTTCACCGAGGAGCACTTCGCCGACGAAACGCGCGCGGAATGGTATCTACGTCAGATGCTGGGCAGCGCGAACTTCCGGGCGGGCCCGGTCATGGCGTTCATGAGCGGGAACCTCTGCTACCAGATCGAGCATCACCTGTTTCCCGATATTCCGAGCAATCGGTATCCGGAGATCGCCGCGCGGGTGCGCCGGCTGTGCGACATCTACGACCTGCCCTACACGACCGGTTCACTCGGCAGGCAATACCTGCTGTCTTTCCGCACGATTCACAAGCTGGCGCTGCCGGACCGGTTCCTGCGCCGTACCGCCGACGACGCACCGGAAACCTCCTCGGAGCAGAAATTCGCGGGACCGGCCGGGTCGGCGTGGCCGGCGGCCGGTCAGTGGGTCCAGCACCATTGGTCCGGGATCGATCCGCACACCGGCCGGCGGCGCGGTTTACGTTCGGCACTGGTCGAAGGCAAGGTCGCGCTGCGGGAGAAGGCACGCCACGAGAGGCAGGTGCTTCGTGAGGCCAAGCGGGCCTTGCACGACAAGGCTCGCGCGGAGAAGAAGGTTCTGCGCCGCAAAGCGTTGCGTGAGTGGGCGATCAGGCGCGTACGACGCAGGCAGCAACAGAACCGGCAGTGAAAAGGGGGTCCTGTTGTCGATGAGTGCCATATGGCCGCCCGTCGTATGCCTCGCCTGACCGATCCGGCCCGGAAAAGCAAGAAACCCGCGCGTATCGCGCGGGTTTCTG
>NZ_JBKOOL010000246.1:0-5906 GCF_046764065.1 Nocardia sp. NPDC002869 | reverse complement strand
GGCCGGAGCACCGATGCCACGGTGCTCCGGCCGGGTCGCTTGTAGGGTGGGTCGACATGGGAACCGCTCCGGCACTCACACCGGAGCGAACGTCTATCCGGAGCCCGGCGGCGTTCCCGGCGCATGCGCGGGCCGTACTGGCGAACCGGCTGCGGGTCCCCGGCGTCACCGTGCTGTGGGTGGCGGCCGGGCTCATCGCGGCACAACTCGCGGTCCGTGCGTGGGTGACCGCGCACGGATACTTCTACTGGGACGATCTGATTCTGGCCGGCCGGGCCGGGACCCTGCCGCTGCTGTCCGGTGATCTGCTGCTGCACGATCACGACGGCCATTTCATGCCGCTGGCCTTCGCGGTGTCCTGGCTGGTCACCACTATCGCGCCGCTGAACTGGGGGGTGACGGCGGTAGTGCTGCTGGCCGGCCAGCTGGCAGCCTCGCTCGCGGTGCTGCGCATGCTGCTGGTGCTAGTCGGGCGGCGCCGGGCGCTGCTGATCCCCCTGGCGTTCTCTCTTTTCTCCCCCCTGACCCTGCCGGCCTTCGCCTGGTGGTCGGCGGCGCTGAACGCCCTCCCCCTACAGTTCGCGCTGGCCTGGGTGGTGGGCGACGCGGTGCTGCTGGACCGTACCGGCCGGCGCCGGTACGCGATCTCCGGAGTGCTGGTCACCACGGTGGGGCTGCTGTTCTTCGAAAAGGCGGTCGTGGTGCCGTTCGTGGCGTTCGCCGTGGTACTGCTGCGGCGCTACGTCGACGGGCGCCGTCCGGCCGTACCGGAGGTACTGCGGCGCGGCGCGGGACTGTGGGCCGGGGCCGCGGCGGTCCTCGCGCTGTGGGCGGTCTTCTATCTGGCGGCAGTCGGGCTTTCCCGCGGCCAGGGCGGCTCCGCCGACCTGGCCCATATGCTGCCCCGGGCGGCCTGGGCCGGAGTGGTGACCGCGCTGCTGGGCGGGCCGTGGGGCTGGGAACGGTGGGTGCCGTCGGCGCCGTGGGCGGTCGCCCCCGGCTGGGCGGTCTGGGCGGCGTGGGCGCTGCTGGCCGCCGGAATACTGCTGACCGTCCGGGCCCGGCGCGTGGTCTGGCCGGTGTGGGTGGCAGCGGTGGCCTATGTACCCGCGGTGCAGATTCCGGTGGTCCTGATGCGGGCGGGGCCCAATACCGTCGGCGAACTCATGATGTCGCTGCGCTATCTGGCCGATGCCGCGGTGGTACTCACCGCCGCGGGCGCCCTGATCCTGCGGGCCTTCGTACGCGGTCGCGCGGTGGGCGGCGCGCCGCGTGGACACGCGACGGGAGACAGTCGGTGGCGCGGACCCCTTCCCGCGATCGTCGTGGTGGCGGTATTCGCGCTGAGCAGCCTCTGGTCGACCTTTACATTCACCCGCAGCTGGTCCGAGGGTCCGACGAAAGTCTATGTGACCACGGTGAAATCGGAGTTCGCGCAGTGGGACGGTGCGCCGCTGCTCGCTCAGGAGGTGCCGTGGACCGTGCTGAATCCGACGGCCTATCCCGAGAACGAGGCGGGCCGGGTGCTCTCGTCGATCGCCCCGCCCGGCGCCTTCGCCGCCGCCACGGATCGCCTGCGCATGATCACCGACTCCGGCGAATTCGCCGACGCCCGGGTCTGGTGGAACCGCGGAATTCCGCCCGGTCCGGAACCGGGCTGCGGTTACCGGATCGGTGGGGATCTCCCGGTCCGGGTCCCCCTCGACGGCCCCATGATCGCGCACGAGTGGACCGCCCAGCTCAACTATTTCGCCGATCGCGACGCGACTCTCACCGTGGGTCTGGAACGCGGTGACCGGGTCGAGGCGCCGGTCCGGGCCGGCCTGAACACCGTGTACGTGCGGATCGTCGGCAGCGGCTCGGCACTGATCATCCGGAACGGGACCCCCGGATCGGTGGTGTGCCTGGGTACCGGTCCGGTCGGAGTCGCGTCGTACTCGTAGCGAGGTGCCGCCGCGCCGGCGACCCGGGTCCTTCCGGCCGCCGAATCACGCTCCCGAGCCTGCCTTCCCACTCCCGGTGGTAGTTGCCGGGAGTGGCGGTGGTTACGTGTCAGATGTCGCGTGGTGTCCGGGCCCGCAGTCGAGGGGACGAGTCGAGCCGGCATCGGCGGCGTGAGGTTTGTGCACGGTACAGCGGCCCCTGTCGCGACGGCCGGCCCCAGGGTGAGACGAGGCGGTGACGATGACCGAGGATGGTGCGTCCGTGAACTCCGTCACCGGAGAGCTGACCACCAGGCTCGGGGCGGTCGGAGGGTCCGCCGGCGAGGCGATGCGACGCGGCGTGCGGGACGCGGCCGGGGGTGCGCAAACGGTCGCCTTACTGGTGCAGGCGGACACGGCGGCCGCGCAGCATCTCGGGCCGGCCGATACCGCCGCCCCCACCGCGCCCGATGGCGCGGAACTCCCGCCCCCCGCAACACTCCAGTCTCCCGCGGAACTTCCGCCCCCCGGGGAACTCCCGCCACCCGCGGACCGTCCCGTCCCGGGGGAGAAGTCCACCGAGACCGGTGCGGACGATCACTACCCGGGTGCCGCCGACCGGCCGACGGCCGACACTTCTCCGGAATCCATGGCACCCACGACCACTCGTGGCGCGGTAGGCGACCGGCCGGATCCGGACCCGGAGCCGACACCGCACGCGGCGGCCCGGGCGCACCCGGCTCCGGACACCACCCCGGCCCCGAAACCACCCGAGTCCGCCCCCGGCCCACCGGCCGCGGGGCAGCCGCCGGCGGCGCCGGTCCCCGCCGCGGACGATCCGCCCAGGCCCGACGCCGCGGTGCCGCCGGGCGACCCGATCGCCGCGGCGGCCGGGCACACCCCGTGGACTCCTGCGGGAACGGAGCAGGCATCCGGTCATACGCCCGGGTCCACGCCGTGGAACTCGGGGACGGGCTCGTCGATGCCCTACGCTCCCGGCATGCCGGGCGGGCTGGGATCCCTCACCCCACAGGAACGCCCACCGCGGGGCAGCGCGCCCTGGTCGCGTGGCCGCGGCAGCAAGGAGGAGACGGTCTTCCCCAGGCCCCGGCCCGATCGGTCGAACTCGACCAATCGCACGGAATGGGCGCCGCCCTGATCCGGAACCGGATCAGGGTTGTCCGGGGAACGCGGTGGTCGCCGGGGTGATACCGGCCGCCGCCTGCCAGACGGCTCGCCGCCCGGCCGATTCGGTGAGCGCTTCCAGGCCGGTGCGCCGGATGAGCTCGGTACCGGCGTGTTCGATCACCGCGCGCCAGGCCACGGCCGTATCGGTTTCCACCACTACGGCCAGCCGCGCGGCCGACGCGGGGTCGGTGACCTCGCCGGGCACCGTGTAGGCGGGCTCGGGAGGTGGCGCGGCGGCCCCGTCGCCGGTGAGGAGATCGACGGTGCCGTCCCGGCGGGCGCGGTGCGCGGCGGTGTGCTCGTTGACCGTGCGCCGCAGCTCCGGGCTCGAATGGGCGGCGATCAGGCCGTAGGCGTAGACCGCCGCGTATTCGGCGTCGAGGGCGTCGCGCAGCGCCTGCTGTTCTTTTCCGCTCATACCAGCAGCACCCCCACCTGGACCGCGCAGGCGGCGCTGATCGAGGCGAGCAGGCCCGCGCGGTAGCCGGACTGGGTGACGGCGAGATCGGACGCGGCCCGCTGTGAGGACGTCAGCTGATCGCGCAGCGCGGCGATACTCGGCGGCGCGTCCGGGGCCGCCGTCGTGGTGGGCGCCGGGGTGCGTACGGCGGGGGTCGTCCCGTCGCCGTAGACGCCGATCGCCCGATCGATCTCGGTGCGCAGCGCCGCCGCGTGCGCGGTGCGTTCCGCGGCGATGACGGTGAGCGCGTCCGTGCGCTGCGGCTCGATCGCGATGGCGGCGGTGGCCGCCGCGGCGTCGCTGCGTGCCGAGAATTCCTGGGCGACCAGCACATCCGGTTCGGTGATCGGATCTTCCGCGCAGGCGACCAGGGCGCCGACGGCGAACAATCCGACCGTGCCGCCGCCCGCGACCCGTAGCGCGGTACGGCGATTCATCCGGCGGGCGCTGCCCGCCCGGTCGGGGGAGGGGCCGCGGGGACACCCGGCCGCGGGCCGGTCGGTAACGCGCTCGGTCACCGGACCATCGTGCCAGACCGGAGGCGCCCACCGGCTGCGGGCACCACCGCGCGGACTTACCGCCGACCGCTGGTCCTTTACCTTCTCCGGGCGCGTTACGCTAGGTCACCGGCACAGAACATTTCCGTCCGCGTGACAACTGAACCAGGAGCTGCCCATATGCCCATGCCGACCGAGGAGAGGGTGAGCCGGCTCGTCGCCGGACTCGTCGCCGGTCGAGGATTCGATCTCGAGGGTGTCGAGGTTTCGACCGCGGCGGGACAGACCCGAGTACGGGTTATCGTGGACAGTGACCGCAGCGCCGACCTGGACACCATCGCCGAACTCAGCGCGCAGGTGTCGGCTTGCCTGGACGACGCGGACGACGAATTCGAGGCCGCCCGGTACCTGCTCGAGGTGACCACCCCCGGAATCGACCGCCCGCTCACCGCCCCCCGGCACTGGCGCAGGGCTCGCGGCCGGAAGGCCGAGATCACCTTGAAACCGGGCGTCGCACCGCCGGAACCCGGCCTGCCGACGCGCTTCACCGCCCGGATCGGTGTCCTCGACGACGACCGGATCGCGCTGGTACTGAGTGGTAAACCCGGACCGCGCCTGGCGAGCGTCGGTCTGGCGGATATCGCGCGCGCAGTGGTGGAGGTGGAGTTCTCCCCGCCGAATGCGCGCGAACTCGAACTCGCCGGGGGCGTCGCCGCCGGCCGCCCACCCGCGGGAGTGGACGACGCGGAGTCCACCGGAACTGCTGTCGCCGCGTCCGATTCGACCGAAGGGACCATGGAATGAACATCGAAATCGAAGCCCTGCGCGCCATCGTGGCGGATAAGGGGATATCGATCGAAACCGTGATCTCCGCGATCGAATCCGCGCTGCTCACCGCCTACAAGCACACCGAGGGCCATCAACCCGACGCCCGGGTCGAGATCAATCAGCGCACCGGAGTCGTACGGGTGCTGGCCACCGAACTCGACGCCGACGGCAATGTGATCTCCGAATGGGACGACACCCCCGAGGGTTTCGGCCGGATCGCCGCCACCACAGCGCGTCAGGTCGTACTGCAGCGGTTGCGGGACGCGGAGAACGAGAAGTCCTTCGGCGAGTTCTCGACCCATGAGGGCGATATCGTCGGCGGCGTGGTGCAGCGTGACGCGCGCGCCAATGCCCGCGGCACGGTAGCGGTGCGGATCGGCAGCGAGTTGCACGGGACCGAGGGTCTGATCCCGTCCGCCGAGCAGGTGCCCGGCGAGAGCTATGAGCACGGCGACCGGATCAAGTGCTACGTGGTGGGGGTGTCGCGGGGCCCGCGTGGCCCGCAGATCACGCTGTCGCGGACCCATCCCAATCTGGTCCGGCGCCTGTTCGCCCTGGAGGTGCCCGAGATCGCGGACGGGTCGGTGGAGATCGTGGCGGTGGCCCGGGAGGCGGGGCACCGGTCCAAGATCGCGGTGCGCTCCACGGTCTCCGGGGTGAACGCCAAGGGCGCCTGTATCGGTCCGATGGGGCAGCGGGTGCGCAATGTGATGAGCGAACTGGCCGGCGAGAAGATCGACATCATCGATTACGCCGACGATCCGGCGACCTTCGTCGGCAATGCACTCTCGCCATCGAAAGTGGTTTCCGTCACAGTTGTGGACCCGGACGCCCGCGCCGCCCGGGTGATCGTCCCGGATTTCCAGCTCTCGCTGGCCATCGGCAAGGAGGGGCAGAACGCCCGCCTCGCGGCCCGGCTCACCGGCTGGCGGATCGATATCCGCAGCGACGCGGCCCCGGACGCCGGGGGCGCGGTGCGAACGGAGGCGCATCGCCGGTGACACCCGACCC
>NZ_JBKOOL010000245.1:0-5926 GCF_046764065.1 Nocardia sp. NPDC002869 | reverse complement strand
GCGACGGTGACGCCGGGCGACCGGGGCCGCTACACCGGAAGGCTCAGTCCAGCAGATCGCCGAGCTCGAGCATCTGCTCCACCGCTGCCCACTGTCCGTCCGGACGGCCCGCCTCCTCCAGGAGAAGCGCGGACAGATCCTCCAGGGCGTCCGGTTCCAAGGCGTCGAGGCCGGCCCGGTCGATCCACAGGTGTGTGACCCATTCGTCGCCGAGCGCCGCGCCGGTGACCTCGGGTACGAGCACCAACGCCGCGCCCGCCGCGCCGGCCGCCACGATCTCCGCCACCGCGGCCGGACCGTTGTCACGGCCGTACCGGAAGGTCCGGGATTCGTAGGTCAGCCCGGTCACGGTGTGCACTTCGGCCACCACGGCGGCCAGCTCGTCGTAGGACAGCACACGGCCACCGGCGCCGACGCACACCGGATCGCCGCCCTGCAGCGGCCGCACCCGATCGGCGTAGGTCACCGGACGGGACGACTCCGCCGCGATCTCCGCGATACGCGCCGGATCGTCCAGCACCAGCCAGTCGACACCCGGCGCGGCCGGCGGCGCGCCCGCCACGAGGCCGGCCTCGACCGACAGACCCGCGGCCGCGGCGGCGGACACCGCGTCGGCGGGCACCAGCGCCGCACCCGCCTTGAGCACCGCCCAGGTCGCGACGGCCGCGTCGACCCCGCGTTCGAGCCGCAGCACCACACCGGTACCCGGCCCGTACCCGCGCCCGATCAGGACCCGGGCCAGCCGCGACGAACGCGCGTCCAGCTCCTGATAGGTGACCTCTTCCTCACCCCATACCACCGCGGGGGCTTCCGGATCGTCCTCCACCGACGCGCGCAGCGTCTGCGGCAACGCGGTACCGGTGGTGGCAGCGGGCGCCACCTGCTGCGCGGGCGCCGCCATCCGGTCGCGTTCGGCGGTATCGAGAATATCGATCTCACCCACCCGGACCTGCGGGTCGGCGGCCACCGCGGCGAGGATCCGGGCGAACCGGCGACCGAAGGACTGCACGGTCGATTCGTCGAACAGGTCGGTGGCGTACCCGAATACCGACCACAGTTCCCCGAAGCCGCCGTCGGCGTCCCGCTGCGGGTCG
This sequence comes from Nocardia sp. NPDC002869, assembly GCF_046764065.1. Lineage (NCBI taxonomy): Bacteria > Bacillati > Actinomycetota > Actinomycetes > Mycobacteriales > Nocardiaceae > Nocardia > Nocardia sp. NPDC002869. The sequence continues at coordinate 4,832 of NZ_JBKOOL010000245.1, read as the reverse complement.
ATACCGATCTGGAGATCGAACTTCGCCGCCAGTGCCTGCTCTCCCAGCGCCTGCACACTCAGCCCGGGCAGATCCAGCGTGGGCTGTTCGGTGTTCTGGAAGGACAGCACCACGCCCAGGAGCGGGTTGTGCGCGGTGGCCCGGCCCGGCAGTACCGCTCCCACCACCTGTTCGAACGGGATATCGGCATTCGCGAATGCCGAGAGATCCGTCTCCCGGGCCTGCTCCAGCAATTCGGCGAAGGTCATATCGGGTTCCACCTTGGTACGCAGCGCCAGGGTGTTGACGAACATACCGACCAGATCGTCGAGCTCCTGCTCCCCGCGTCCGGCGATCGGGGTGCCGACCACGATATCGCCGGCGTTGGTGAGCCGGGACAAGAGCACGGCCACCGCGGCGTGCATCACCATGAACAGCGTGACGCCGTGCGCTCGCGCCGACTCGTCCAGCGAGCGGTGCACCTCGGCCTCGATGGCGAAACTCGTCAGCCCGCCGCGCATCGACGGTACCGGCGGACGCGGCCGGTCCAGCGGCAGCTCGACATCCACGGCAACCCCGTCGAGCTGTTTCTGCCAGTACGCCAGCTGGCCGGCGGCCGGCGAGGTCGGATCGGTTTCGTCACCTACCACCGCACGCTGCCACAGCGCGAAGTCCGCGTACTGCACCGGCAACGGCGACCAGCCCGGCGAATCACCACCGACACGAGCCAGGTAGGCCGTCATCAGGTCCCTGGCCAGTGGCGCCATCGAGGCACCGTCGGCCGCGATGTGGTGCGCGACGAACGCGAGCACATGGTCGCCGGGTCCGGTTTCGAGCAGCAGTGCCCGGACCGGCACCTCCTGGGTGACGTCGAAACCGATCGACATCAGCTCACTGATCCGAGCCACCGGATCAGCGGCGGCAGCGACCTCGAGGCCACTACCGAGAGCCTGCGCGGCCGGCAGGACCTCCTGATACGGGCGATCGCCGGGGCCGACCGGATACCGCGTCCGCAGCGTTTCGTGCCGTTCGAGCACATCCGCGACCGCCGCGCGCATGGCGGCGACATCCAGTTCACCCGTCAGCCGGATCGCCAGCGGAATGTTGTAGGCGGGCGAACCGGGATCGAACTGGTTGATCAGCCACATGCGCTGCTGCGCCAGTGACAACGGCACCAACTCCGGCCGCGGCTGCGGCACCAGCGGTGTCCGCGCACCGGATCCGGCATGCTGCTCCACCCGCACGGCCAGACCGGCCACCGTCGAAGCCTCGAACAGCGCCCGCACCGGGACAGTCGTGTCGAGTGCCTTACCCAACCGCGCCGCCACCTGCGTCGCGACCAGCGAGTTACCACCGAGGGCGAAGAAATCGTCGTCGGCGCCGACCCGGTCCACCCCGAGCACATCGGCGAACACGCCCGCCACGATCTCCTCGATCGGAGTCGACGCAGCCCGGAACGCACGCGCCTCGAACACCGGCTCCGGCAGAGCTTTACGGTCCAGTTTCCCGTTGACGGTCAACGGGAGCGCGGACAGTTCCACAAATGCCGACGGCACCATGTACGACGGGAGCCGCTGCGCCAGTTCCGCCTGGATGCGCCCCGTATCCGAGCCCGCCGCATCGCTGGGCACCACATACGCGACCAGCCGGTCGCCGGTCCGCGGATCCGACTTCGCCAGTACCGCGGTCTGCGCGACCTCCGGCAACGCCAGCAACGCCGCCTCGATCTCCCCCAGCTCGATCCGGAAACCACGAATCTTCACCTGGAAATCGGTACGACCCCGGTACTCCAGCTCACCATTGCCGTCGAAAGCCGCCAGGTCACCGGTGCGGTACATCCGCTGCCCCGCCACGAACGGATCGGCCACGAACCGATCCGCGGACAGGTCCGGGCGACCGAAATACCCGACCGCCAACTGCGCACCCGCGAGATACAACTCACCCGCGACACCGTCGGGCACCGGCCGCAACCGCGAATCCAGCACATACACCCGGCTGTTCCACTGCGGCACACCGATCGGCACCGACACCAGATCGGCCTCGGTCACCCGATGGGTGGTGATCGAGACAGCGGCCTCGGTCGGGCCGTACAAGTTGAACAACCCGATACCCGGGAACTCGCCCAGCATCTTCTGCGCCGTCGCCGCCGGTAGGGCTTCACCGATCGCCAGCACCCGCCGCAACGAGTCCGGCAAACTCTCTGCGGCGCCCAGCAGGGCCTCCAGCATCGACGGCACCACCGTCAACGTCGTCACCCGCTCACGACGCATCAACCGGTTCAGGTACGACGGATCGCGATGGCCTTCCGGCTCCGCGATGACCATCCGGCCACCGCTCACCGCGGCGGTCCAGAACTCCCAGACCGACAGATCGAACGTCGCCGCGGTCTTCAGCAAGATCGCGTCCGTGGCATCGAGCGCGAATTCTTCGGTGATGTACCGCAGCTGGTTCACGATCGCCGCATGCGGCACCGCCACACCCTTCGGGCGACCCGTCGAACCCGACGTGAAGATCACATACGCCGTATTCGAAGCACGCAACGGCGCCACCCGCTCGGCATCGGTCACCGGAGAAGCCGCGAAACCACCGAGATCGAGGGTGTCCACGGCCAGCGACGGCACGCCGTCGCCCACCACGCCGTCAGCGGCGTCGGCACTGGTGGTCAGTACGCACACCGGTGCCGCGGTATCCAGGATGTACCCCGTACGCTCCGCCGGCTGATCCGGATCCACCGGCACATACACACCACCGGCAGTGGCGACCGCATACATCGCGACCACCAGATCCACCGACCGCCGCAATGCCAGCACCACACGATCCTGGGGACCCACACCCTCCGCGATCAGGGACCGCGCCAGCCGGTTGACCCGCGCACCCAACTCCGCATATGTGATCTGCGAACCATCCGGAGCCACCAACGCCACCGCATCCGGCGTAGCTGCCACCGACGTATCCAGCAGCGATACCAACGTCGCCGCCGAATCCAACTCCCGGCCCGTAGCGTTACGAGCCTGCAGCGCCTTCCGCTCGGCCGGCGCCAAGATCTCCACATCGCCCACCGGCACCAGCGGATCCGCCACGATCTCGCCGAGCAACCGCACGAACCGATCGACCATCGCCTGCGCGGTGGCGCGGTCGAACAGATCGGTGGCGTAGGTCAGATGACCGTGCACACCGAGGGGAGCGCCGTTGTCGTCGTAGGCATCGGCAACGATCAGGTGCAGGTCGAACTGCGAGACCTCGGTATCGACTTCGAGACCCGAGACCGTCAGCCCCGGCAGCTCCAGACTCGACTGCGCCAGGTTCTGGAACGAGAGACCGACCTGGAACAACGGATGCCGCGCGGTCGACCGCGCCGGATTCAGCACCTCCACCAACCGCTCGAACGGCACATCCGCATGCGCGAACGCCGCAATATCGGCTTCCCGCTGGCGACCCAGCAGACCGGTGAAGGATTCACCACGATCCAACTGCGTCCGGAACACCAGCGTGTTCACGAACATACCGATCAGATCATCGAGCGCCCGCTCACCACGACCCGCCACCGGCGTACCGATAGTGATGTCATCGGTCCCCGACAGCCGCGACAGCAACACCGCCAACGCGGAATGCACGACCATGAACAGCGTCGCATTCTGCTCTCGGGCGACCCGCTGCAGCCCGGCGTGGATCTCGGCGTCGACAGCGACCTCGACCCGGCCACCGGTGAACGACTGCACCGCCGGACGCGGCCGGTCCGCCGGCAGGTCCAGCTGGTCGGGCACACCCGCCAGCGCGGACTGCCAGTACTGGACCTGCCGTGCGGCCAGCGACTCCGGATCGGTCTCATCGCCCAGCAACTCACGCTGCCAGATGCTGTAGTCGGCGTACTGCACCGGCAGCGGCGCCCAGCCCGGCGCCTCATCCACGACGCGAGCCGCGTACGCGGTCATCAGATCTCGGGTCAGCGGGGCCACCGACAAACCGTCACCGGAGATGTGGTGGACCACCATCGCCAGCACGAACTCACCGGTCGCGCCCTTGCCGGCCGTATCGCTCACCTCGAACAGCGCGACCCGCAACGGCACCTCGGCGGTGACGTCGAAACCGGTCGACACCAGTTCCGATACCGCGGCCACCACGTCGTCGGCGGCCACCGCGCGCACCTGCAGTCGCGGCGCGGCGTCCCCGGCCGGCAGCACCAGCTGCACCGGACCGGAATCGGTCTCCGGGTAGATCGTCCGCAAGACCTCGTGCCGGCCCACCACATCGGCTACCGCCGCACGCAGCGCGTCCACATCGAGGTCGCCCGACAACCGGATCGCCATCGGAATGTTGTAGGCGACCGAATCCCGATCGAACCGGTTGAGGAACCACATCCGCTGCTGCGCCAGCGACAACGGCACCCGCTCCGGCCGCTCCCGCGGCGCGAGAACCGGAAGGTTACCGCGACCGGCAGCGGTCTCCGCCGCAGCCGCCAAAGCAGTCACCGTGGCGGCCTCGAACAACAACCGCACCGGCACCTGCGTATCCAACGCAGCACCCAGACGGGCCGCGACCTGGGTCGCGATCAGCGAGTTACCACCGAGGGCGAAGAAGTCATCATCGGCACCGACCCGCTGCACACCCAGCACCTCGGCGAACACACCCGCCACGATCTCCTCGATCGGCGTCGAGGGAGCACGGAACCGCTTGGTCTCGAACACCGGAGCCGGCAGAGCCTTACGATCCAGCTTCCCCGAAGTGTTCAACGGGAACGCATCCAACTCCATGACCACGGCCGGGATCATGTAGGTCGGCAGCACATCACGCAGATCGTCGAGCAACACCGCCGACACGATCTGCGCACCCGGAGCAGGAACCACGTAGGCGAC
>NZ_JBKOOL010000244.1:0-6156 GCF_046764065.1 Nocardia sp. NPDC002869 | reverse complement strand
GGGCCGGGTGAAATCCGGCCCGCAGCACGATATCGACTGATCCCCGCCGGCGTCGGCGACGGCGCACCGGCCGGGCGGATCTCGGCGGGATCCGCACGCTATCAGCGCTTCTCACCGATCTGTCAGGGCAGCCGCTGGCGCAGCAGCAGCGCCGCCACCACGCCGGCCACCGTGGTCAGCAGGCCGAGCAGCCACCACGGACGGCTGGCATCGCCCCGGGTGACCTCGTAGCCGATCTGCTCCTCCAGAGTGTCATAGACAGTGGACAGTTCCTGCAGGCTGGAGGCGGTATAGAACTCACCGCCGGACAATCGCGCGATCTCCTGCATCGCCTCGTCGTCCACCGGCACATCGACCTGGTCCGTGCCGCCGTCCTCACGCGGGATCTCGACCACACCCCATTTGGTGCCGAACGAGATCGTCGAGACCGGGATCTTCTTGGTCTTCGCGAGCCGCGCGGCGACGAATTCGTGCCGCGGATTGTCCACGTCCTCGAAATCGGGCACGGTCTGTTTACCGTCGGACATCAGCACGATACGGGCCGGCGGCGGCGTCTCGGAGCCACCCAGGACCGAGGCGAGGGTCTCGATGGACTGCAGGGCGGTGAAGATTCCCTCACCGGTGGCGGTCCGCTCGGCGAGTTTGATGTTGTCGATGGCGGCCTTCACCGAACCCCGGTCGGTGGTCGGCGAGACGAGCACCGACGCGGTGCCGGCGTAGGTCACCAGTCCCAGGTTGATCCCCGGGGTGAGACCGTCGGCGAAGTTCTTGGCCGCTTCCTGCGCGACCTGCAGCCGGTTCGGCGAGACGTCGGTGGCCTCCATGGACAGCGAAACGTCCATGACCAGCACCACGGTCGCCCGGTTACGGGGCACCTTCTTCTCGGCGGTCGGCCCGGCCGCGCCGATCGTGGCGAACACCATGCCGACGATCACGAGCACGATCGGCAGATGGCGCCAGAAACTGGGCCGGTTGGGAGCGACTTTCTCGAGCTGCTCCATATTGCTGAACCGCAGCATCCGGCGATGCTTGCTGCGCTGCACCAGCAGATAGCCGAGCGCGAGCAGGAGAACGACAGCAAGAAATCCGAGCCAGATCGGTGCGGAAAAGTTCGAAATACTCACTGGCGTGGCACCCGCGGGGTCGAGGCGCCGAGGCTGTGGCGCCGGGTGGAGACGAACCGGACCACATCGGCGATCCAGTCCCGGTCGGTCTGCAGGGTGAGCACCGGGGCGCCGCAACTGCGCAGGGTCTGCTCGACCTCGTCCCGGTGCCGCCGGGCGGCGGCCGCGTAATCGGCGCGCAGCTGCGGGGTGACGGTGAACTCGCGGGTCCGCCCGGTCTCCGGATCGTGCAGCACCACATCACCCATATCCGGTAACTCGGTATCGCGCGGATCGAGGACCTCGACGGCCAGCAGATCGTGGCGGGCGGAGATGGCCCGCAGCGACCGCTGCCAGTCGATATCGCCGAGGAAATCACTGATCACGACCGCCAGGCCGCGTTTGCGCTGCGGCCGGCGCAACGATTCGATGGCGCCGCGCAGATCACCGCGCACTCCGTCGCGCGGATGCGGAGTGGTGGCGATACTGCGCAGCAGCGACTGCGCGTGGACCCGGCCGCTGCGGGCAGGGATCCGCTGCATCTGCTCACCGGTCGCGACCACGGCGCCGACCCGGTTCCCGCCGCCCATCGTCAGATGGGTCACCGCGGCCGCGGCGGCCACCGCCAGATCGCGTTTCTGGCAGGCGCCGGTGCCGAAATCCAGGCTGGCGGACAGATCCACCACCATCCAGGTTTCCAGCTCCCGGTCCGCGATCATCTGCCGGACGTGCGGGTGGGTGGTCCGCGCGGTCACCGACCAGTCCATCTGCCGGACATCGTCACCGGGCTGATAGGCCCGCGCCTCCCCCGGTTCCGAACCGGGGCCGGGGATGAGGCCGAGGTGATCACCGTGCAGCACGCCGTCCAAGCGGCGGCGGACGGTGAGCTCCAGGGTTTTCAGGGCGGCCGTCAGATGCGGATCGGTCAGCTCGCCCGAACGGAACGACGGCGGTGCATGGGGGTCGGGCACGGTCTCTCGGGCGCGGGGGTCCGGCGGCCGGGTCACTGGGGCTGGTTCGTGCCGGCGGTCTGCGGCACCTGCGGCGCCGGAGACTGCTGCGGCGGCGCGGGCGGCCGGTTGCCGTTCTCGGTGACGGGCGGGGCGCCGCCCGGCGCCACGGCCTGCGGCGCGACCTGCGGGAGTCCGACGGTCTGCATAATCCGCTGGATCACGTCCTCCGGGCTGATCTCGTCGGCGAGCGCGTCGTAGGACAGCACCAGCCGGTGCCGCAGCACGTCGGGTACGACCTCGATGACATCCTGCGGAACCACGTAGTCGCGGCCGCGGATGAGCGCTACCGCGCGGGCGGCGGCGATGATGCCGAGGCTGGCCCGCGGCGACGCGCCGTAGGCCACCCAGTTCGCCACATCGTGCATCCCGAATTCGGCCGGAACGCGGGTCGCGGAGATGACCCGGACCACGTAGTCGACCAGCGCGTGGTGCACGAAGGTGCTCGCGGCCAGTTTCTGGAGGCGGATGAGTTCGGTCGGCTCCAGGATGCGGTTCGGTTCCGGCGGGGTCACACCCATCCGGTAGATGATCTCGCGCTCCTCCTCGACCGAGGGGTAGTCGACGACCACCTTGAACAGGAAGCGGTCGCGCTGCGCTTCCGGCAGCGGGTACACGCCCTCGCTCTCGATCGGGTTCTGGGTGGCCATCACCAGGAACGGATCGGGCATCGGGTAGGTCTTGCCACCGATCGTCACGTGCCGCTCGGCCATCACCTCGAGCAGCGCCGACTGCACCTTGGCCGGGGCGCGGTTGATCTCGTCGGCGAGGACGAAGTTCGCGACCACGGGGCCGAGTTCGGTATCGAACTCCTCGCGGCCCTGCCGGTAGATGCGGGTACCCACGAGGTCGGTCGGGACCAGGTCGGGGGTGAACTGGACGCGGGAGAACGAACCGCCGACCACTTTGGCGAAGGTCTCTACCGCGAGCGTTTTGGCAATACCGGGGACGCCCTCGAGCAGAACGTGTCCCTTGGCGAGCACCCCCACGAGCAACCGCTCGACCAGCCGGTCCTGCCCGACGATGACCCGCTTGACCTCGTAGATCGCCTTCTCGAGGGTCTGGACGTCACGCTCGAGGGTGCTCGAAGCAGGCGTCGGCGGTTGTTTCGCCAAATCTGCCCCGCTGACACCGTCCGTCGAAGTCACCAACATCCCCGCTTTCGCCTTGGTCCTGTGCGTGCTGTCACAACTATTCCAGGTGATGGCCGCGGATGCCGCAACCGGCTCCACTGTCGGGAAATTCGCCGTCGTTCGCGGGCGGTTTCCCGGTGGGGCAGGCAGGGCTTCCGGTGCTACAGCGGGCGCCGTCACCCACTCTTGTTCGACCATACGTACCGATACGGCATGGCGCCCGCCGTAGCGATTGCCGAAACCTGTCCGGCGCGAGCCGGGGCACCGGGCATCGTCGCGCGGCACACGGGCGCCCCGGCCGAGGCCGCCGGGGCGCGACAGGGAGAGCGGCGGCCGGGGGCGATCACCGGGCGAGCGGCCGCGGTTACCGCGCGGCCGGCTCCGGGTCTTCGGTGCGCTGGGTACGCGGGCCCGGCTCGGCGTCCACGGGCGGCGGCGACCCGCCCGCGCGGCGGGCCTTGACCCAGTACAGACCGCCCACTGTCAGCACCAGGCCGGCCAGGAGCACGATCGTGATCTCGGTCCAGCTCACCGTCGGTGTCTGCTCGAGGCGGTGCACCAGGGTCTGCGCGGCTTGTTCGGTCTTTCCGCCGGTGAACTTGGATTTGTCCTCGGCCCACTCCAACCGGACCCGGCTGATCGAATCGCTGGTGGTGCCGATCCAGTCGTCGCTGAAGACCGCGACGGTGCCGTGCTGGAATCCGGCCACCTCCGTGGCGAGATCGCGCAGTTCGGAGTCGTGCCCCGGATTGCCGTCGAGCACGACGACGCTCAGATCGATGCCGTGCGCCCGCGCATCGGCCACGATGGCGGCCAGTTCGCTCTGATCGTCACCCTCTGGCGTGGCCACTCCGTTGTCGGCGAGATCGGTCCGAACCTCTTCGAGGGTCTTCGAATCGAACCCGTCCGGCAGTTTGGTGGCCTTGAGGGAGAAGGCCGAGGTGTGGGTGACGGTCATCTTCCATCCGGTCTGGTCGAGCCGCATCGTCCGACGACGCGACGGGGAATCCGCTACTGGCACGAACAGCCGGGGTACCCGTGGTACCGCCCGGCCAACTCGGACCAGCTCGAGAGCAGATTACGCGACGCGTGAGCGGTTACCCGACACCCGGCACGCCCGACGATGGGCGCGCCGCCCGACCGCCTCGACATACCGCCCCGCGATTTTCATAGGACAAGCGTACTGTTAGGGTTGGGAACCGCGGGGAACCGGCGCCTTCCCGGGCCGGCACCTCATGCCAGAGACGTACCGCCGCCGGCACAGCCCCGCCGACGGCGTCCGCACACCCGACAAGTGGAGCTGACGTGACGAAAAGTATCGATACTTTCGGCGCCAAGGGCAACCTCGAGGTCGGAAGCAACTCCTACGAGATCTTCCGGCTCTCGGCCGTACCCGGCACCGAGAAACTCCCGTACGCACTGAAAGTTCTCGCCGAGAACCTGCTGCGCACCGAGGACGGCGTGAACATCACCGCCGACCATATCCGCGCGCTGGCGGACTGGGACCCCGACGCCCAGCCCAGTATCGAGATCCAGTTCACCCCGGCCCGCGTGGTGATGCAGGACTTCACCGGCGTGCCCTGCGTGGTCGACCTCGCCACCATGCGCGAGGCGGTCTCGGCCCTCGGCGGCGACCCGGAGAAGGTCAATCCGCTCTCCCCCGCCGAAATGGTCATCGACCACTCGGTCATCCTCGATGTCTTCGGCCGCGCCGACGCCTTCGAGCGCAATGTCGAGCTCGAATACGAGCGCAACGGTGAGCGCTACCAGTTCCTGCGCTGGGGCCAGGGCGCGTTCGACGACTTCAAGGTCGTCCCCCCGGGCACCGGTATCGTGCACCAGGTCAATATCGAATACCTGGCCCGCACCATCATGGTCCGCAACGGCCAGGCCTACCCGGACACCTGCGTCGGCACCGACTCGCACACCACCATGGTCAACGGCCTGGGCGTGCTGGGCTGGGGTGTCGGTGGTATCGAGGCCGAGGCCGCCATGCTGGGCCAGCCGGTCTCCATGCTGATCCCGCGGGTGGTCGGCTTCAAGCTCACCGGTGAGATCCAGCCCGGCGTCACCGCCACCGACGTCGTGCTCACCGTCACCGATATGCTGCGCAAGCACGGCGTGGTCGGCAAGTTCGTCGAGTTCTACGGCCAGGGCGTGGCCGAGGTCCCGCTGGCCAACCGCGCCACCCTGGGCAATATGAGCCCCGAGTTCGGCTCCACCGCGGCGATCTTCCCGATCGACGGGGAGACCATCAACTACCTGCGCCTGACCGGCCGCACAGAGGAGCAGCTGGCGCTCGTCGAGGCCTACGCCAAGGAACAGGGCATGTGGCACGACCCCGCGTCGGAGCCCGCCTACTCCGAGTACCTGGAACTCGATCTGGGCACCGTGGTGCCTTCCATCGCCGGCCCGAAGCGCCCGCAGGACCGCATCCCGCTCAGCGAATCCAAGATCGCCTTCCGCAAGGACATCCACAACTACGTGGAGGATCAGCACCCGACGCCGCATTCGAAGCTGGACGAGGCGGTGGAGGAGACCTTCCCGGCCTCCGATCCGGCCACCCTGTCCTTCGCCGACGATGGCGCGGTGAAGGTGCAGTCCGCGGCGAACAACGCCGACGGACGGCCGTCCAAGCCGATCAAGGTCGTCTCCGAGGAGCGCGGCGAATTCATCCTCGACCATGGCGCGGTCGCGGTCGCGGGTATCACCTCCTGCACCAACACCTCGAACCCGTCGGTCATGATCGGCGCCGCCCTGCTGGCTCGTAACGCGGTCGAGAAGGGCCTGTCCAGCAAGCCGTGGGTCAAGACCAATATGGCCCCCGGTTCGCAGGTCGTCACCGATTACTACGAGAAGGCCGGCCTGTGGCCCTACCTGGAGAAGCTCGGCTTCTACCTGGGCGGTTAC
>NZ_JBKOOL010000243.1:0-6170 GCF_046764065.1 Nocardia sp. NPDC002869 | reverse complement strand
GGCCGGCGTCCGCTGCGGACGCCGGCCGTTTCCTTTTCCGGGCTGTCACTCGACACCCGGAGACAGTCCGCTCAGCGTCCGGAGACAGTTTCGAGCCGGGCGGGCAACTCCACTCAGCGCCGAGCGGGCAGTTCCGAGCCGGGCATGCAGTCCCGCTCAGCCCCAGGCGGACAGTCCCGGCAGCGCCGGGCGGGCAGACCGCTCAGCGTCAGCGGGCAGCTCCGGCAGCGCCGGGCGGACAGACCCGCTCAGCGCCAAGCAGGCAGCTCCGGCAGCGGCCGCGGCAGCGCGCGGTCCGCGCCACGTCCCAGCAGCCAGGCCAGCAGGGCCGACGCCGGCCCCGCCACGACCTGCTCCGGTTCCCCCGCCCCGATGATCGCCGTGAAACCCGTATCGGTCGCATCGACGGCGAAGGGCCGCACCCCCGCGCGCCCGCCCAGGTCGACGGCGGCCTCGGCGAGCAGTTCGGCCACGAAATCGGCCGGCCAGTGCGTATGGGTGTAGCCGGCGTCCAGATCCAGGTGGTGGATCAGCACCTCCTGCCACCGCATCCACGGGATCCGGGTCGCCTCGATCGGGGTGCCCTGCCTGGTCCGGACCTCCACCCGCCACTGTTCGGCGGAGAGCACCCCGGCCATCCCGGTCAGCCGATCGGCCGACTCCACCAGATCGGCCCGTTGTTCGGCGAGCGGGCGCGGCGCACCCGCCTCGATATCGGAGTCCCGCAGCGCCGCACTGGCGTACTGCGGCGTCTCCACCCCGGTGTGCGCCCAGAGCAGCAGGTTGACCAGGCTGTCGGCATTGCGGGACAGATGGGTCAGGACATGGCCGCGGGACCAGCCCGGGAGCGCGGAGGGGGCGGCGACCGCCGCGTCGTCCAGAGTGTCGACGGTGGCGAGCAGCGCACGGGTGGCGTCGGTGACCGCCTGCGTCCGCGCGGTGAGCAGTTCGATGAAATCGCTGGGCACGCCTGACGACACTACTTCCGGGCTACGTCTATGTCCCAGCGGTTTCCGGGCCCGGCGGATCGGCGCCCAGGGCGGCCTGCACCCGGTCGGCGGCCCGCACCGGATCCTCGTGTTCCCAGATCCGGACGACCTGCCAGCCCGCCGCACGCAATGCCGTGTCGGTGGCCCGATCCCGTGCGACATTGCCGGCCAGTTTCTCCGCCCACCAGGCGGCATTGTTCTTCGGGTCGGTGGCGTGGTCGGGACAGCGGTGCCAGAAGCAGCCGTCCACATAGACCGCGATCCGCCGGCGCGGGAACACCACATCCGCGCGGCGCCGCTGCCCCCGGATCGGCGCGCGGTCCACGAAATAGCGCAGGCCCCGCCGGTGCAGTTCGCGGCGCAGAGCCAGTTCGGGGGCGGTGTGCGCGCGCCGCTGCCGCGACATCCGCGCGCTGGTCGCCGCGTCGGTCGGCGGGCGCCACGAGCCGGCGCCGGACGGGTCGCCGGTCATGCCGCCCAGCCTCCCATCCGATCCAGATGGGCCTGCACATCGTCGAGGAATCCGGCCGGGAAACGCAGCGACCCCATCCCGGTGCGGCGCAGGAAACCGGCGGTGGCCCGCGCCGACAGCAACTGTGTATCGGTGAGGAAGAAGCGCAGGTCCTCGTAGGGATCGTGCACGGGCCACGGTGAGATCGGCACCTCGAACGCCGCTCCGGCCCGCCCCCACGCCGCGCCCGGCCACGGACTGCCCGGCGGCAGCGGGATATGTCCCGGAATCGGCTCGGCCGGAGTACGCAACCGGGAGCCGACCCAGGCCGCCATCCGCACACTCACCGCATTGCCCACCAGTTTCCAGCGCTGCCCCGGCCGGAACCCCGGCGCGTCCAGCGCCGGTTCGGTCCAGCCGGGCGCGAAGCCCTGCAACCGCTCTCCGTCGGTGATGCCCGGCGTGACGATCTCCCCGGACGGCAGCCGCACCGCCGGCGGGCTGGCGATACCCAGACCCGAGCCGCCCTTCAAGGTCGGGACAGCGTTGACCACCCAGCCCAGGCCACGTACACCCTCGGTCCAGTAGAAACCGCACGGGTCGTGTTCCGGAGAACCCAGCAGCCGCGGGCCGGCGTCGTCGGCGAACAGCACCGTGCGCGGATCCTCGGTACGCGAGGCGAGCATGATCACCCGGTTGCGCCGCTGCGGCAGACCGAACGCCCGCGCGTCCACCACCCGGTAGGCCCAGGTGTAGCCGAGTTCGTCCAGGGCCGTGGTGATATGACGCATGGCGGCCCCGCGCCCGAGTTGCAGCATGAACGGCACGTTCTCGATGAGCAGCCAGCGCGGCCCGCGTTTGCGCCGGACCAGCCGGAACACATGGTCGACCAGACTCGATCGGGTTCCGGTGATACCCGCGGTGCGGCCCGCCTGCGACAGGTCCTGGCACGGAAAACCCGCGGCGACCAGTTCGGTATCCGGCGGCAGCGCACGTAAACGGGTGATATCGGTATGCACTTCGGCGTCGGGAAAGCGGCTCGCCAGCACCGCCTGTGCGCCCGGGTCGATTTCACAGAGCAACGTCGACTGCCATCCGTGCGCCGACAGCCCGAGTTCGAGTCCTCCGATCCCGGCGAAAAGCCCCACCATCCGCGCGCCCGTCACGAAGTTCCTCTCCATCCGGTCCGGCTCCGGAAGGGAGGTTACTCCGCGGATTCCGGCGGCTTCACCGGTCACGGGCGACCGGCCGGGCAGCCGTGAGATACGCCACCGTCACATATGTGCCCACCCCGCGAGTCGACAATGGCCGATCGAGAGTTACTCAGCGACAACGCCATAGAAAACCCTGTTCAGGGGTTTATCACTGGTGGTTTCGGATTCGCGGTCCGGGCCCGGCGGTCTGGCAGGATGGGCGCCATGAAGTTGCGTGTCGGTCTGGCCACCGTGGTGTCGGGCGCTTTCGCCCTGTCCGGTGCGATCCTGCCCGGCGCCGCGGCGGCCGTCCCCGAACCGCTGCACACCGCGCCCGCGCGGCCCGATACGGGTTCGGCCGAGGACCCCGGCCCGGTGGAGAAAGCCGAACCGGTCCCGGCGCCGCATGCCGCGATCGTTGGCACCGAACCGGTGAACGACCGGCTGATGCGGGTATTCGTCGATTCACCGGCCATGCACCGCACAGTGCAGGTGCTGGTGCTGCTGCCCACCGACCGGAGCACACCGCGCCCCACCGTCTACATGCTCGACGGCCGCAGCACCCAGCCGGACAGCAACAACTGGCTCGACCGCGGCAACGCCGCCCGGTTCTTCGCCGACAAACCGGTCAATGTGGTGTTCACCGTCGGCGGGCCCGCCAGTTTCTACACCGACTGGCAGCGCCCCGACCCGGTGCTCGGCGTCAACAAATGGGAGACCTTCCTCACCGAGGAACTGCCCCCGCTATTGGACGCCCAATTCTCCGGGAACGGCCGCAATGCCGTGATCGGCACCTCCATGGGCGCCGAGGCCGCGATGATGCTCGCCACCCGCAAACCCGACCTGTACGCGGCGGTCGGCGCGCACAGCGGGTGCTTCTCGACCGGCACCGACCTCGGCCAGGCCCAGGCCCGCGTGGTCGTCTCCACCTACAAGGGCGATCCGGAGAACATGTTCGGCGCCCCCGACGATCCGGCCTGGCTCGCCCACGATGTGACCCTGCACGCCGCCGCGCTGCGTGGCAAAGCGCTCTACCTGTCGGTAGGTAGCGGCCGCCCCGGTGTCCACGACACCCTCACCAACCCGGAAACCCCCACCAGCGTGGTGATGGGCGGCCCACTGGAGGCCGCCACCGATTTCTGCACCCGCCGCCTGGCCCAGCGCCTCGACACCCTGGGCATCACCTACACGGCCGATTTCCGCCCGACCGGCACCCACTCGTGGCCGTACTGGGCAGACGAACTGGTCACCTCCTGGCCTACCATCGCCGGCGGGCTCGGACTCGACCGAACCGCCGGTTAAGCACCCCCGGCGGCGAAGCGGGCCGCGGTCTCCGGATCGGTCGCGAAACGCAGGAACAGCTCGTTCTCGTGCGGATCACCCGCGGTCACCCGGACGCCCTCACCGGCGAAGGGCCGGATCAGCACACCCGCCGCCGCGCTCGCCTCCGCGAATTCGGTGGTCGCGTCGTCCAGCGTGATCCACAGGAAGTTCGATTCGCTCACCGGCACCCGGTAGCCCGCCGCCAGCAGCGCGGTACGCATCCGGTCGCGTTCGGCGATCACCGCCTCCGTGCGGTCCAGCAGTTCGTGGCGCGCTTCCAGCGAGGCGATGGCCGCGGCCTGCGCGACCCGGCTCACGCTGAACGGGATGTGCACCTTCAACAGCGCCGCGATTACCTCCGGCGCGCCCACCGCGTACCCGACCCGCAGCCCCGCCAGCCCGTAGGCCTTCGAGAAGGTCCGCAGCACAACCACATTCGGCCGGTTCCGGGCCAGCTCGACCCCGTCGGGATGATCACCGGGCGTCATCCTCAGGTACTCGTAGTACGCCTCGTCCAGAGCGATCAGGACATTGCCGGGCATCCGGTCCAGGAACCGCTCCAGTTCCGCCCGGCCTACGGCGGTGCCGGTCGGATTGTTCGGGTTGCATACGAACACCAGCCGGGTCCGCTCGGTGACGGCGGCGGCCAGCGCGTCCAGATCGTGCACATGATCGCGCAGCGGCACGGTCACCGCGGTCGCGTTGCCGACCTGGGTGATGATCGGATACGCCTCGAACGAACGCCACGCGTACAGCACCTCGTCGGCCGGGCCCGCGCAGGTGATCTGGACCAGCTCCTGGCACAGCGCCACACTCCCGCAACCGACCGCGATATTCGCCGGCTCGACGCCGAGGAACTGTGCCAGCGCCGCTCGCAGTTCGCCGGACTGATTGTCCGGGTAACGGTTGGCCAGTTCCACCGCCTCGGCGATGGCTTTGCTCGCGGCGGGCAGCGGACCGATGGTGGTCTCGTTGCTCGCCAGTTTGACCGCGCCGGGATGGC
This sequence comes from Nocardia sp. NPDC002869, assembly GCF_046764065.1. NCBI lineage: Bacteria > Bacillati > Actinomycetota > Actinomycetes > Mycobacteriales > Nocardiaceae > Nocardia > Nocardia sp. NPDC002869. The sequence goes on along the minus strand of NZ_JBKOOL010000243.1, from coordinate 1,211 downwards.
TGCGGCCGGGAACGTATGCCGGAATGGAATCGAGGTCCGGCCGAATGTGCGCGGTCACGTAACGAGCTTAGTTCCGGTCTCGATCGAGCCACGTTCGGGCTGCTCAACCGCTAATTCTCCCCGGTCCCGGGATATCGCCCTACGCTGGGAACATGTCGGGCACTTATGACGATATCGCGCTGCTGCGGCGCGGCGAACCGGAAGCGAACGGACGCGACCAAGAGCCGACAGGGGCTGTCACCAGCCCGAAAGCCGACGAACATGTGCCCATCACCGTCATCGAACCGGACGGTTACGCCCGCGGCGGAATCGTCCTGTTGCACGAGGCCCGGGAGTTCACCGGATCGTTGCTGGAGTTCATGCGCGCACTCGCGGGCGAGGGGTGGCTGGTCGTCGCACCGAACCTGTTCCACCGCGCCACCGCGTCGTCGTCCGGGGTGTACGGCGACGAACTGTTCGAGGATTTCGATGCCTGCTTCGACTGGCTCACCCACCGCGGTGTCTTCCCGGACTGCATCGGCGTGCTCGGTTTCGACACCGCCGGCACCGCGACCTTCCTCGTCGCCACCAACCGACCCGTCGGCGCCGCGGTGAGCGTCGGCGCCACCGGCATCTCCACACCCATCACCGAACAAGCCGAAGCACTGGTGGTGGCCGCACCACGCCTGCAGGCCCCGTGGCTGGGCCTGTTCGGCGCCGAGGCGGAGATATCCGCCGACGACATCGACGCCCTCCGCGATGCCGCCGCCACCGCCGCCACCGCCAGCCTCGTGGTCACCTACCCCGGTCAGCTCCACCGCGCCGACCACCCGGGCGGTGAGGACGGCGACGACCTGGTCGACTCCCGAACCCGTATTTTCGACTGGTTCGACAGCCACTTACGCTGATCGACCAGCCGTTTTGCAGTTTTCATACAGGCTCGGGTAGCCTTTCTGCTCGGCGGTCCGAAAGGACCGGCGCCCTCGAAGAGAAGGCTCCAGGAGGCGTGCCAGAGCGGCCGAATGGGACTCACTGCTAATGAGTTGTCCCTTCACGGGGACCGGAGGTTCAAATCCTCTCGCCTCCGCCACGCCCGGGAAACCGGGCGACAACTGAATACGCGTACGCGCCCGTAGCTCAACGGATAGAGCATCTGACTACGGATCAGAAGGTTAGGGGTTCGAATCCCTTCGGGCGCGTACGCGTATTCAGTTGTCGCCCGGTTTCCCGGG
>NZ_JBKOOL010000242.1:0-6188 GCF_046764065.1 Nocardia sp. NPDC002869 | reverse complement strand
CCGCCGTGGCCACCGGTCACGGCGGACGGCCCGCCTCTGCGGAAGTCAGTCCTTGCCGAACCGATCGCGCCGCTGCCGCTCCTCCTCGCGGGCCGCGGCCAGCCGCCGCTGTTCCTCGGCCGCCAGTTGCAGCGCGGTCCGGCTCCAGACGACCTTCACCCAGTGGAAGGTCAGCACCATGATCGCCAGGGTGCCCAGCACCAGGCCGATACCTGGCCCGGACCCCACGTAGTTGTTCAGGCCCGGGGTCTGCCGGTGCCAGATCGAGAACACCCCGAACGCGCTGGCGATCGCCGATCCGGCCACCGCGATCCACGCGAGCACCCAGCGCCGGGTCATCAGGGCCAGCAGCGAGAAACCGATTCCGAAGATCAGCACGAACCAGACGAAGATCCGCGACGGCAACCCGACGTGTTCGGCCGCCGCCGCCTGGGAACCGAGCAGCACATCGAAACCGCGCGCGCCGCCGGTATGCGGCAACACCAGCGACAGCAGCAGCAGGAACACCGCACCGGCCACCACCATGGCGCGCACACCCGGGTCGATCTCACCCGCGATCCGGCGCTCCACCGCGTCGAGGTCTTCGCGGAATTCTTCGAACTGCTCGGTCTCGGCCGGATTCACGTGGTCCTCGTTTCCCTCGCCTGATCGGTCTCCCGGGGCCGGCGCGTCGTGTGCCGGCGGGGTCGCGTCCCGCGCATCCTCCGCCGCGCGATCCTCGTCGCGCCGGTCGTCGTCGCCGGTCGCGCTCATGTCCCGCATCCGGCGGCACAGCCCGCCGCGACCGGTTCCGGTGCCGGCGCCCCGATCCGTGGCAGCCCGAGCCCGACACCGATCGGCGCGGTCTTCGGCGTGGTACCGGCCTCGTGCGCGTCACCGGCCCGAGTCCGGCGATGTGCCCGGATCCCCGAGTCCGCGACCAGGTGATGCGGCGCCGCACCGGTCACCTCGACGGTGACCAGGTCGCCCGGGCGGATCGGCGCGCCGGCCCCGTCGGGCCGGAAATGCACCAGTCTCCCGTCCCGGGCCCGCCCGCTCATCCGGGCGGTCGCGGCGTTCTTCTTGCCCGCGCCGTCGGCGACCAGGAGTTCCACCTCGGTGCCGATCAGGGCGTGGTTGGCCTCCACACAGATCTGCTCCTGCAGCGCGATCAGCCGGTCGTACCGCTCCTGGACCACCTTCTTGGGGATCTGATCGGCCATCTCCGCGGCCGGAGTGCCCGGTCGCGGGGAGTACTGGAAGGTGAAAGCGCTGGTGAACCGGGCCTGCCGCACCACGTCGAGGGTCTGCTGGAAGTCTTCCTCGGTCTCCCCCGGGAAACCGACGATGATATCGGTGGTGATCGCCGCATGCGGCATCGCCGCCCGTACCTTCTCGATGATCCCCAGATAGCGGGCCTGCCGGTAGGACCGGCGCATGGCCTTCAGCACACGGTCCGAACCCGACTGCAGCGGCATGTGCAGCTGCGGGCAGACGTTCGGGGTCTCGGCCATCGCCTCGATCACATCGTCGGTGAACTCCGCCGGGTGCGGTGAGGTGAAGCGCACTCGTTCCAGGCCCTCGATCCCGCCGCAGGCCCGCAGCAGTTTGGCGAACGCGCCGCGGTCGCGGGGCTGCCCGGGGTCGGCGAAGGAGGCACCGTAGGCGTTGACGTTCTGCCCGAGCAGCGTCACCTCCAGCACACCCTGGTCCACCAGCGCCTGCACCTCGGCCAGCACATCACCGGGGCGCCGGTCCACTTCCTTGCCGCGCAGGGCGGGCACGATGCAGAAGGTGCAGGTGTTGTTGCAGCCGACCGAGATCGACACCCACCCGGCGTACGCCGATTCCCGGCGCGCGGGCAGGGTCGAGGGGAATGCCTCGAGCGATTCCAGGATCTCGACCTGGGCTTCGTTGTTGTGCCGGGCGCGTTCCAGTAGCACCGGCAGCGACCCGATGTTGTGGGTACCGAACACCACATCCACCCAGGGCGCCCGGCTCAGGACCGAATCGCGGTCCTTCTGGGCCAGGCAGCCGCCGACCGCGATCTGCATACCGGGCCGGGACGCCTTGACCGGCGCGAGATGGCCAAGGGTTCCGTACAGTTTGTTGTCCGCGTTCTCCCGCACCGCGCAGGTGTTGAAGACCACCAGATCGGCCGTCGCGCCGGGCGCGGCCTTCCGATAGCCCGCATCCTCGAGCAGGCCCGACAAGCGTTCGGAATCGTGCACGTTCATCTGGCAACCGAAGGTGCGGACCTCGTAACTGCGCGCGCCGGCCGACTCGAGCCGGGTGGGGAGCGCTACCTGTCCGATCGAATCCACGGGTCCAGGGTACGGGCCGCCGTCCGGGCGTTTTCCAGCAGATCCGCACCTCCCGCCACAACGGCCGGGCCCGGCCCGCCCGCGACCGCGCGCAGGTGGCGCGCCCACCGTGGTCCTTCCCACATATGGGGGATCGCCCGGCCGGTCCGCCGGTGCCGCCCCGTCGGCCCCGCGGCGGGCAAATCCCGGCCGAGCGAACGGATTACAGCGGATGACCACCGGGTTGAACCCGAATTTCGGCTCGGTGTGGCGCCGGGGAGTGTCGCCGAAAGGCTCGCAAAACCGAAATTTCGGCTTAAGGTCAGTTCCATGACCGACACCGACGCCGACACGCCAGAGGCGGCCGGCGACATTACTGCTGTGCCCATGATCACCCTACGCGCCGTCGACAAGCACTTCGGTGCCCTGCACGTGCTGCGCGATATCAACCTCGAGGTGCCCCGTGGGCAGGTCGTGATCGTGCTCGGGCCGTCGGGCTCCGGGAAGTCGACGCTCTGCCGCACCATCAACCGGCTGGAGCCGATCGATTCGGGAGAGATCAGCGTCGACGGAGTGCCGCTGCCGGCCGAGGGTCGCGCCCTCGCCGCCCTGCGCGCCGATGTCGGCATGGTCTTCCAGTCGTTCAACCTCTTCGCGCACAAGACGATCGTGGACAACGTCATGCTCGCGCCGATGAAGGTCCGCGGAACCAAGAAGGACGAGGCCCGCCGGCACGCCATGGAACTGCTGGAACGGGTCGGTATCGCCAACCAGGCCGACAAGTATCCCGCCCAGCTCTCCGGCGGTCAGCAGCAGCGCGTCGCCATTGCCCGGGCCCTGGCAATGAACCCCAAGGTGATGCTGTTCGACGAGCCGACCTCGGCTCTCGACCCGGAGATGGTCAACGAAGTCCTCGATGTAATGGTTTCGCTGGCCAAAGAGGGCATGACCATGCTGGTGGTAACCCATGAGATGGGCTTCGCCCGCCGTGCCGGCGATCGGGTGTTGTTCATGGCCGACGGCCAGGTGGTCGAGGACACCGACCCGGAGACGTTCTTCAGTGCACCGAAGTCCGATCGTGCCAAGGACTTCCTGGGCAAGATTCTCAGTCACTGAATCTGCCCGGCGGATAGATAGGCACAAACTCGACGGCATCGCGCCGTCGAGGAGATGAGGGAAGGAAACCGATGAGGATCAATCGAGCACTCCGCATCGCGGTCGGCGCGGTCGCGGTGGCCGTCACCGCCGCCACCACCGCCGCCTGTGGCGGCGGCAGCGACAAGACCGCGCTGGAGAACGCCCAGGAGGGCGAGCTCACCATCGGCATCAAATACGATCAGCCCGGTCTGGGCCTGCGTAACACCGACGGGACCTACAGCGGCTTCGATGTCGAGGTGGCCAAGTATGTGGCCTCGAAACTCGGCGTCCAGCCGGACGGCATCACCTTCAAGGAAGCCCCCTCCGCGCAGCGCGAAACGCTGATCGAGAACGGGCAGGTCGATTTCGTGGTCGCCACCTACTCGATCACCGACGCGCGCAAGGAGAAGGTCGATTTCGCCGGCCCCTACTACGTCGCGGGACAGAGCCTGCTGGTGCGGGCCGACAACAACGATGTCACCGGCCCGGAGAGCCTCAAAGGCAAGACGGTGTGCTCGGTGACCGGTTCCACGCCCGCGCAGAACATCCAGAAGAAGTACCCCGACACCCAGCTGCAGACCTACGACACCTACTCGCTGTGCCTCGAGGGTCTGAACAGTGGTGCTGTCGCGGCGGTGACCACCGATGACATCATCCTGGCCGGTTACGCGTCGCAGTCGCCCGGCAAGTACAAGGTCGTCGGCGAGAAGTTCACCACCGAGAACTACGGGATCGGCCTGAAGAAGGGCGATCAGGACACTCGCAACAAGATCAACGACGCGATCGAGGAAATGATCAGCTCGGGCGCCTGGGACACCGCGTTCCAGGAGACGGTCGGTAAGGCCGCGAGCTACGAGACCCCGCAGGCCCCGCAGGTGGACCGGTACTGACCACCGCATCGGAGGGCTGGGCCGCGAGCGCGGCCCAGCCCTCCGGTCCGGGCCCATCCTGCCGATCGGAGGCACGCAACCACCGTGTTCGATTTGATCTCTGAATACGACACCCAGCTGCTCGAAGCATTCTGGATGACCATAAAACTGACCGTGTTCTCGGCGGTGGGTTCCCTGGTGCTGGGTACCGTCGTCGCCGGAATGCGGGTATCGCCGGTCCCCGTGGCCCGCTGGGTCGGCACGGCCTATGTGACCGTGTTCCGCAACACCCCGCTCACCCTCATCCTGGTGTTCTGCTCCCTGGGCCTGTACTCCACCCTCGGAATGAACCTGGCCTCCGAGGGACCCACCTCGCTGGCCGACAACAACTTCCGCTGGGCCGTGATCGGCCTCAGCGTGTACACGGCGGCATTCGTCTGCGAATCACTGCGGGCCGGTATCAACACGGTGCCGCTGGGCCAGTCGGAAGCCGGCCGCTCGCTGGGTCTCGGCTTCCTGCAGAATCTCCGGATCATCGTGCTGCCCCAGGCGTTCCGCTCGGTGATCGCCCCACTGGGCAGTGTGTTCATCGCACTGACCAAGAACACGACGGTGGCCTCCGCGATCAGCGTCGCCGAGGCGTCGTTCCTGATGAAGAACATGATCGAAACCGAAGCGGCGCTGCTGGCCATCGGCTTGATCTTCACGCTCGGTTTCGTGATCCTGACGCTGCCCGCCGGCCTGCTGTTCGGACATCTGGCCAAACGATTCGAGGTGGCCCGATGATGCGCTACTGCGATACCTGCGCCTTCGCTGCGGCCTCCGCGGATCGCCCCAAACTGCTTTCGCGGGAGGGTCCGATGAAGCGAAACCTCCGCCCTTGCGGCCTCCGCGGACCGCATGAAACCGCTCTGTGGGAGGCTCCCTGATGCGCCAGGCTTCTGTTCTGTACGACGCACCGGGTCCTGCCGCCCGCATTCGCAATATCGCCTACTCGGTCGTGGTGTTCGTAGTGGTCGTGGCCGCGGGGTGGTTCGTCTACCGCGGCTTCGCCGACAAAGGGCAGTTCACGGCCGAGAAATGGGAGCCGTTCCTGGACGGGGCGGTCTGGAGCACCTACATCCTGCCCGGCCTGCGCGGCACGGTCCTCGCCGCGCTGCTGTCCATTGTGTTCGCTCTGGTGATCGGGATGATCTTCGGTATCGCCCGGCTCTCGGATCACCGCTGGGTGCGCTGGACGGCGGGCACGGTCGTCGAGATCGCCCGCGCCGTCCCGGTGCTGATCCTGATGATCTTCCTGTTCGCCCTGTACTCCGAATACGACCTCTTCGAATCCGAGTACCTGGCGTTGGGCGCCGTGGTGACGGCCCTGACCATCTACAACGGGTCGGTGATCGCCGAGATCGTGCGCGCCGGCATTCTGTCGCTGCCCAAGGGGCAGACCGAGGCCGGAGTGGCGCTGGGTCTGCGCAAGGGTCAGCTGATGCGGCTCATCCTGCTCCCGCAGGCGATCACGGCGATGCTGCCGGCCCTGATCTCCCAGATGGTGGTCGCGCTGAAGGATTCGGCGCTGGGTTATGTGATCACCTACGAGGAGGTCGTTCGCAGCGCGCAGCAGCTCGGCGCGGCGGAATCCAATACGATTCCCGCGCTGATCGTGGTCGCGATCATCATGATCGTGCTCAACGTGCTGCTCTCCACGATCGCCACCGGACTGGAGAAGCGCCTGCGGGCGGGCCGCCGCAAACGTGGCGGCGCGGTCGTGGCGGCCGATTCGGTCATCGCCGACGCTGTTCCCGGAGTGGATATCACCAAGTAGTCCGACCCGCTGTGCCGGCCTCAAGGGTCCGGCACAGCGGGTCGTCGGCAAGAACCACCAAGCCAAGGGGAGCCGGTCCGG
>NZ_JBKOOL010000241.1:0-6203 GCF_046764065.1 Nocardia sp. NPDC002869 | reverse complement strand
CCGACGTCGACCGGGGTCGGGCGGCACTGCGCGCGCGGGGTTCAGCCGAGGCTGAACGGCTGACCCCACAGCGTGACCCAGCTGGTGACGCGGTCGGTGACGATCTCGACGCTCACGAAGGCGCGCGCCTGGGCGTAGCCGCCACAGCCCGACAGCCCGATCGTCTGATCGGCCCAGGTCACCGACCCGCTGCCACCGGAGAAGACGTTGTAGACCTTGTGCGACTCGTTGCCGAAGTCGTCGGCCCTCTCCCGGTCGAGGATGTAGAACGACTTCGCCTGACCGGGGCCGAGCGAGAGCTCGCCGCTGGCACCGGCACCGGCGGCGGCGTTGCCCTCCCAGTCCGACGCACCGTCCACTCCCCCGCCTACACCGCCGCCCGCGATGTTCACCTGGCAGCCGACGACATAGCCGGGAATGACGATGCCGCCCGCCTCGGCGCCGGCGCCCGAGACCTCCACCTGAGCCGAACCCGATACCCAGGCGTTGCGGTGTACCGGGGTCGAACCGAGCGAGGGGCTGATGGTCGCCGATTCCCCGGTGAGCCGGACAGTGACCACGGTGCCGTCGGACAGGGTCTCGGTGAGCTCACCGCCGGGCAGAGGGACGAAGGTGTCGGCGGCGGCGGTGGCGGTGGCGAGCAGGCCGATCGCCAGGGACGCGACCGCGCCGCGGCCGAGTCGGGCGAGATTGTTTCGGTTGAACATCGAATTCACCTTCGGTGGTTTCGGTTTCGCTTCGCGAAGAAATGGATTCTGTTGCGGGACACGCTGTTTGCGCCTCAGCCGATGCTGAAGGGAGCACCGTAGAGTGTGGTCTTGGAGTAGTGGTCGCCGATGATCTCGACCACCGTGTAGGCGCGAGCCTGCGCGAAACCCGCACAGCCCTGAATGTCGATCTCGGCATCGCGGTATTCCACCGAGTACACGCCCGGCTCCAGGATGTCCTTGTAATCGATCTGGACGAACTTGACTTCACCGGGCCCGAGGTTCACTCCGATCGATCCGCCCGCGCTCACGCCACCGGTGGAGAAACCACCGGAGACACCTGCGCCGATCGCGTCATCGGCGATGCTCACCTGGCAGCCGACCAGGTAGCCCGTGTTGAGCTGCGAGGCGCCGTGGGTCGAGGAGTTGTTGGTGCCGGACTGGTTGGTCGGACCGTTGTTCGGCCCCACTTCGCCTTCGGGGGTGACGGCGACATCAGCGGTGGCCCGGCCCGAGACCCACACCACCCGACCTGCGCCGTTGGCCGCCAGCGACGGCGAGACCACGGCCCGTTCGCCCGTGCGGGTCAGCACGACACCGGGGCCCGACTTCGCACCGTCCGGGAGCGGTACGAATGCGTCGGCGCCGGCCGGTACCGCCGTTACCAGGCCCGCGGCGATCGCGGCCGCCCCGGCGATACCCACCGTGGCCGCGGCCCGCACCCCTACCTTATGAGAACTCATGATAATCAGAATCTCCTCTTGATTTTCAAGACGCCGAAATTCGCTCATCCGCTTTCCGGAATCGACTTTCGGGCCGGACGAGAGATGTCCGGCGGCATCACAGATGACGGCCGATACGAGAATTCGGCGACGCCGTGAAGGATCGCCAGCCCGAGGTGGCGCATATCACTGTAGTAAGCCAAGAGGGTTTGCACAACTAGCGTTGCGAGAAATTTTCCACAATAGTGAACATTCGCTATTCCATTACGAGCAACGACTTCTCGCGTTCGGTGAGCGCGCGACTCACGGACCGCTCCGGCTCCCAGGCGACCAGCACACTGACCGCCTCGACGACCACGGCGCCCGACCCGGCCGTCAATCGCTCGCGCAACCGAATACTGGACGAGCCGACATGCTCCACCGCGAACGACCCGAACAGCTTGGGCTCGCCGAGCGGGGCGGGGGCCCGGAAGTCCAGCTCCAGCCGCGCGACGACATAGCCCCACCCGGGCACGTGCGAGCCGACGATTCGTTCCAGCCAGCGGCCGCGGCCGTCGTCGAGGATCGTAACCAGCGCCATGTGCGAGACATGCCGATAGGCATCGACATCGGTCCAGCGCAACGGGATCTCGATCACCTGAGTAGTTGACATCGGCCAAGTTTACACAACCACTGTTGTGTTAATCACGACCGACTGCTAGTGTGGCGTGGGTCACCCGAAGACCCGGGGCGAAGACCCAGGCCAGAGTGACCGTTCCGCTCGCAGGCGTCCCCCTCTCGCGTCGACGCCTCCACCCCATCACACCGCGAAGGTGTGATCGACATCAGTGAGCACACCGTGACACAACAGCCCACCGTTTCCGACCGTGTCAGCCCACCACTGCACGGACCCGAGATCGTCGCCCGGCTCGACCGGCTCCCGATTCTGAAGCCCCATGTCGTGTGGATCGCCCTGATCGCGATCAATTTGATGATCGAGTATTACGACAATGGGCTGTTCATATACATCGCGCCGGCACTGCAGTCCGACGCGAATCTCACGACCGGCCAGATCGGCACCATCGGCAGCGCCTTCTTCGTCGGCATGCTCCTCGGAGCCCTCGTCGGCGGCCGCTTGGCCGACCGCTTCGGCCGGCGCACTGTCCTGGTGTGCGCGACAGTGCTCTATTCCCTCGCTTCACTGATGTCGGCAGCACTGCCCGAATACGAGTGGTTGCTGGCATCACGGATCATCACCGGCATCGGCGTGCAAGCCGCAACCTCGGTGTTGCTGGTCTACATCGCGGAGATGTTTCCGGCGAAATCGCGCGGCCGCTTCGTCGCCGTCGCCACGATCGCCTTCACGATCACCGCACCCATTCTCGGCGTTCTGTCACTGTTCATGCTGCCCAACAGCGCGCCGGGAACTTGGCGCTATTTGTTCCTGTTCGGCGCCATCGGCCTGCTGATCGCGCCCGCCATCCGCTTCCTGCTGCCCGAATCGGTGCGATGGCAGGTCGGCCAAGGCGATCTGGACGCGGCCGACAAGCAGGTGGCCGACCTCGAGGCCCATGCACTGCGGGAAGGCAAGGCGCTGCCGGAGCCGGTGGTGCGAGTCGAGAGCACGACCAAATACACCCTCCGCGAACTGGCGGCCAACAAGAAGGTGCTGCGGCTCGTCGCCGTGGTCGGCTTCGGCTGGTTCGGCGCTACCCTCGGCCTCTACATGTACCAGAACTGGTCGGTATACGTGCTGATCGATTCGCTGCGGTACTCCGAGACCGACGCCTACACACTCCAGTTCGTCTGGTCACTGGTCTACGCGCTCACTCCGCTGGTCACCGTGCTGCTGATCGACCGGGTGGAACGCAAAACCCTCATTCTCTGGTCGTCGCTGGCCTCGGCGGCGCCGATCCTCGCGCTCGGGCTGGCCACCAGCAATATCGTGGTCGCGATCGCGGGCGGCGCGGCGGGCATCCTCACCGGTGTCGTGTTCTCGGTCTACTACGCCTATATTCCCGAAACCATGCCCACCGAGGCCCGTGGTCTCGGCACCGGCGTCATCTTCAGCATCGGCCGGCTGGGCGGTGTGGTGTCGGGTGTGCTCGGCGCGCTCATCTACAGTGCCGACGAATGGGGTCTCGACCGCGCGGGCCTGATGATCGGTGCCGCCGCGATCTACATCGTGTCCGCGCTTGTGGTATTCGGGTTCGGTCCGAGGACGGCCAACAAATCTCTGGAAGAGGTCTCGGAGCGAGAACTCACAGCGACTACCTGACTTCGGTCTCGTTCGCTACGGGCTGCCGGGGACCACCACCCGGCAGCCCGTAGTTGTGTGTGCGGCGACCGCAAGGGGTACCTGAGGTGGGTCGTCGCCCCGCGGGTCGATACCGTGCGACAACGATGTGATGATGGGAATCATGCTGACGCAGACGAACGACCCGAACGGGGCCGAGCAAGCGGCGCCGCCGACGCGAGGACCCGGGCGCCCGGCAGGCGATCACGATGAGAAGAGGGCGGAGCTGCTCGAGGCGGCGACGAGCGTCATCGCCGAGCTGGGGTTCGCGAAAGCGTCGCTTCGCAAAGTCGCCGAACGCGCCGGCTACACAACTGGCGCGGTGACCTACTATTTCGCCGATAAGAGCGACCTCGTCAATGCGCTCGCGGAAAGCCGTTTCGATCGATACGACGCACTGCTCGATTCCGTCGCCTCTGAGGCCGATGTTCGCGCTCTGCTGCAGAAATGGCTCGAGCTGTCGATCGGGCAACCGGAATTCTCGCACGTGATGTCACAACTGCTGGCCAATATGCAGTTCGACGCGAAACTGCACGACACACTCACGCGGCGATATTCCGCCTACCGCGCACGTTTCACCGACATGGTTCGGGAGGGTCAGCGGCGCGGCCGGATCCGCGACGACGTACCGGCTGAGATTCACGTGGATCAACTCGGCGCGATGGGTGACGGGTTGGCGATCATCGCACGCCTGGAACCCCACAATTTCGGCCCCGACAAGATCGAACAGATTTTGGACGGCGTGATCCGGCTCATCTCCCCGCCGTAGGGGCGTGATGAGCCGGATCATGGTCAACTGCGGCGCAATTCGCGCTTGAGGATCTTGCCGGTCGCGCCCTTGGGTAGCTCGGCGACCAGGTGGAAGGCGCGCGGATACTTGTAGGCGGCCAGGTGCTGCTTGGCGTACTCGGTCAGCGCCTGTTCATCCACCGTACTCTCGGGCTTGCACACGACGAAGGCTTCGACCTCCTCACCGAGGCGCGGATCGGGCCTGCCGATCACGGCAGCTTCCACGATGTCGGGGTGCTCGTAGAGAACCTCTTCGATCTCGCGAGGATAGACGTTGTAGCCGCCGCGCACGATGAGGTCTTTGAGCCGGTCGACGATGAAGTAGTAGCCGTCTTCGTCGCGGTAGCCGAGGTCGCCGGTGTGCAGCCACCCGTCGCGGATCGTCTGCGCCGTCGCGTCGGGGCGGCGGAAGTACCCCTTCATCACGCAGTGGCCGCGTACGACCACCTCGCCCACCTGTTCGGGGCCGGTGGGCAATTGCCTACCGTCGGCGTCGAGAATCGCCATTTCCACGCCCCAGATCGGTTTGCCGATCGAGAGCACTTTGCGTTCGGTGGCGCTGATGTTGAAGCATGCACTGCTCGATGTCTCGGACAGGCCGTAACCCTCCAGGATCACCACGCCGGGGAACTTCTCCTCGAACCCGCGAATGACCTCGCCGGGAATCGACGCACCGCCCGACACCGCGGCACGCAACGCGCCGAACTCTCGGCCGGCGAGATCGGCGCCGAGAAATGCGGTGAACATGGTCGGCACCCCGATCAGCACCGAGACATTGTGCTTGCACATCGCGTCAAGAGCGGCCTCGACCTCGAAACGCGGCAGCAGCGCGACGCTGCTGCCGAACCGCGCGGCGGTGTTCAGCACGCTCGACAGGCCGAACACATGGAACAGCGGTAAGGCACCCAGCGTCACGTCCTCGGCGGTCATCCCGAAGTGGCGCGGCGCCATCGTGCAGTTCATGAAGAGCGAGAAGTGGGTCAGCTCAGCGCCTTTCGGGCGCCCAGTGGTTCCCGACGTGTAGAGCAGCACCGCGGTGTCTTCGGCGGCGGCCGGATATGGGTCGGCCATCGTCTCGGCGTCGAGCAGCCGATCGAAGGCCTCGGTCCCGTCCGACGGATCCCCGCCGACCACCACGACGTCGGAGACGCCCGCGCCCGCGGCGGCGGAGAACGCGGCGGCGGCGGAGAACGTGGAGGTGATCAACATCCGCGAACCGCTGTCGGTCAGGTGGAATTCGATCTCGCGGGCGGTGAACAACGGGTTCAACGGCACCATGACCAGTCCTGCTTTGAGGATGCCGAAGTAGGTGGTGACGAATTCGGGAACGTTGGGCAGCTGCACGGCCACGGTATCGCCGGGCGCGAGGCCACGGTCGCGTAACGAGCGCGCGATCCGGCCCGAGCTCTCGTCCACCTCCCGGTAGGTCAGCGTCCGGTCCGCCGCGTAAAGAAACGGCGCCTCGGGCCGTTCGGCCGCGGATTCGCGCAGGATGGTCGCCAGGTTGAATGACATCGCGGTGTCCTCTCCGATCAGATTCGCGCGGCCGGTCAGGACAGCAGCAAGCCGCCGTCGACGGTGAGCGTCTGGCCGGTCATCCAGCCCGCGTCCGCCGACAGCAGGAACGCCACGACCGACCCGATGTCGTCCGGTACGCCGAGACGCTGCAACGCGTAGTCGGCGGCGACCTCTGCCTCGCGGCCGTCGTAG
>NZ_JBKOOL010000240.1:0-6257 GCF_046764065.1 Nocardia sp. NPDC002869 | reverse complement strand
GCCGGGAATGCGTGATCGTGGCCAACGACGCCACGGTCAAGGGCGGCACCTATTACCCGGTCACCGTGAAGAAGCATCTACGCGCCCAGGAAGTGGCGCTGCACAACAACCTGCCGTGTGTGTACCTGGTGGACTCCGGAGGCGCCTACCTGCCCGAACAGGACGAGGTGTTCCCCGACCGCGAACATTTCGGCCGCATCTTCTACAACCAGGCCACCATGAGCGCCCGCGGTATCGCCCAGATCGCCGCGGTCCTCGGTTCGTGCACCGCGGGCGGAGCCTACGTCCCGGCCATGAGCGACGAAGCGGTGATCGTGCGCGATCAGGGCACGATCTTCCTGGGCGGCCCGCCGCTGGTGAAGGCGGCCACCGGTGAAGTGGTGACCGCGGAGGAACTCGGCGGCGGCGCCCTGCATTCCCGGACCTCCGGGGTCACCGACCATCTGGCCGACGACGACCGCGACGCCCTGCGCACGGTCCGCCGGATCATGGCGACCCTGGGCCCGCGCCCGGAACCGGTCTGGGAGGTGCGGCCCGCCCGCGAACCCGCCGCCCCCACCGACGAGCTCTACGACATCGTGCCCGCGGATCTGCGCACCCCCTACGACGTGCGCGAGGTGATCGCCCGCATCGTCGACGCGGACGAGTCCGGCGCCGCCGGGTTCCACGAGTTCAAGGCGGAGTACGGCACCACACTGGTCACCGGTTTCGCCCGTATCCACGGGCACCCGGTGGGCATCGTGGCCAACAACGGCGTGCTGTTCAGCGAATCCGCCATGAAGGGCGCGCATTTCATCGAACTGTGCGACAAACGCGCGATCCCGCTGCTGTTCCTGCAGAACATCACCGGTTTCATGGTCGGCCGCGACTACGAGGCCGGCGGTATCGCCAAACACGGCGCGAAGATGGTGACCGCCGTGGCGTGCGCGCGGGTCCCCAAACTGACCGTCGTGATCGGCGGTTCCTACGGCGCCGGGAACTACTCGATGTGCGGGCGCGCCTATTCGCCGCGTTTCCTGTGGATGTGGCCGAACGCCCGGATCTCGGTGATGGGCGGCGAACAGGCGGCGTCGGTACTGGCCACGGTGCGCGGTGACCAGCTCGACGGGAACGGGCAGCCGTGGAGCGAAACCGACCAGGAAGCGTTCAAGGAGCCGATCCGCCGCCAGTACGAAGAACAGGGCAATCCCTACTATTCGACGGCCCGGCTCTGGGACGACGGCGTCATCGACCCCGCCGATACCCGTACTGTCCTCGGGCTGGCGCTCTCGGTGTGCGCGCAGGCGCCGCTGGAACCGGTCTCCTACGGCGTCTTCCGGATGTGAGCACCATGCTGAACTCGAATCACCCCCTGCCCTTCGACACGGTGCTGGTGGCCAACCGCGGTGAGATCGCGGTACGGGTCATCCGGACGCTGCGGACCATGGGTCTGCGCTCGGTCGCCGTGTACAGCGACGCCGACGCCCGGGCCGCACATGTCCGGGCCGCGGATACCGCGGTTCGACTGGGTCCGGCCGCCGCCCGGGACAGCTATCTGAACATCGACCGCGTCGTCGACGCCGCCCGCCGCACCGGCGCCGGCGCGGTCCATCCCGGTTACGGATTCCTTTCCGAGAACGCCGCTTTCGCCGCCGCGCTGCACGCCGCCGGAATCGTCTTCCTGGGCCCGCCCGCCGCGGCGATCGAGATCATGGGCGACAAGATCACCGCGAAGACCACGGTCGCCGCGTCCGGTGTCCCCGTGGTGCCCGGGATCGCCGAACCCGGCCTGACCGACGAGCAGCTGGTCGCGGCGGCCGCCGAGATCGGTTTCCCGGTGCTGGTCAAACCATCCGCGGGGGGTGGCGGCAAAGGAATGCGCCGCGTCGACGAGCCCGCGGCGCTGCCCGCCGCGCTGGTCAGCGCCCGGCGCGAAGCGGCCGCGGCCTTCGGCGACGACACCCTGTTCCTGGAACGGTTCGTCACCCGGCCCCGCCATATCGAGGTGCAGATCCTGGCCGACACCCACGGCACCGTGCTGCATCTCGGCGAACGCGAATGCAGCCTGCAACGCCGGCACCAGAAGGTGATCGAGGAAGCGCCCTCACCCCTGCTCGACCCGGCCACCCGCGCCCGGATCGGCGCCGCTGCCTGCGCCACCGCGCGCAGCGTCGACTATGTGGGCGCGGGCACGGTGGAGTTCATCGTCTCCGCCGACCGGCCCGACGAATTCTTCTTCATGGAGATGAACACCCGCCTGCAGGTGGAGCATCCGGTCACCGAGATGATCACCGGTTTCGACCTGGTGGAATGCCAGGTCCGGATCGCGGCGGGGCAGCGGATCCGGCTGGCACAGGACGATATCCGGCTGCACGGCCATGCCGTCGAGGCCCGGGTGTACGCCGAGGACCCCGCCCGCGATTTCCTGCCCACCGGCGGCACCGTGCTGGATCTGGTGGAACCCGGCGGCCCGGGAGTCCGGGTCGATTCCGGGCTCGCGATCGGCACCGTGGTGGGCAGCGATTACGACCCGATGCTCGCCAAGGTCGTCGCGCACGGTCCCGACCGGGAGTCGGCGCTGGCCACTCTGGACCGGGCACTCGCCGAGACGGTGCTGCTCGGGGTCCGGTCGAATATCGACTTCCTGCGGTTCCTGCTGGCCGACCCGGATGTGGCGGCGGGCCGGCTGGACACCGCGCTGCTGGACCGGCGGGCCGGTGACTTCCACGCGCCGCCGGTCACCGACGATATCTTCGCGGCCGCGGCCGTGTACCGGTGGCTGCGCCGCTGGCCGACGGGTCCGGCGGACCCGTGGGAGCATCCGAACGGCTGGCGGCTCGGCGCACCGGCACCGATCCGGATCCGGCTGGCGGGCGGGGAGCGGGTGGTGCACGTCGACCTCACCGGTACCCCCGCGGCCGCCGAGGTGCGGATCGAAGACGGTGCGCCCGCGCGCGCCGCTGCCGCGCTCGGCCGAGACGATGCCGCCGCCGGACTGCCCACCGGAACCGTGGTCCACACGGTGACCCTCACGCTCGACGGGATACGCCGCGACTATCGGGTGGCGGAATCCGCGGACGCGATCTGGGTCGCCGGCGCGTCCGGGCCGGCCCTGCTGCGGGAACTGGCCGAGGAATCGGTGCGTGCGGGCGACGCCACCGCGCACGACGCCGAGATCCGCAGTCCCATGCCGGGAACGGTGCTCACCGTGACGGCGGAAACCGGGAAACCGGTGGCGGCCGGGGACCCGATTCTGGTGGTCGAGGCCATGAAGATGGAGCATTCGCTGACCGCGCCGCTGGCCGGCACCGTCGAGATACTCGTCGCGGCGGGCGCGCCGGTGCGGTTGGACGAAGTGCTCGCGCGGGTGCATCCGGAACCCGCGCCCGAGGCCGGCGAACCGGCCGATACCGCAGCCGAACCCGCTTCGAGCTGATCCGGCCCGGGTCCCGGCGAATCCACACCGAGAACGAGAAGAGACACAGGTGACCGATTTCCTGTCCACCGGCACGCTGCCCGAGCACTACCGCGACCTGGCACTGACCGTCCGGGATTTCGCGAACCAGGTGGTCGCCCCCGTGGCGGCGAAACACGATGCCGAGCACAGTTTCCCGTACGAAGTCGTCGCCGGGATGGCGAAGATGGGTCTGTTCGGCTTACCGTTCCCGGAAGAGTACGGCGGGATGGGCGGTGACTATTTCGCCCTCTGCCTGGCCCTCGAGGAACTCGGCAAGATCGACCAGAGCGTGGCCATCACCCTGGAGGCCGGGGTCTCGCTCGGCGCCATGCCGATCTTCCGTTTCGGCGACGAGAAACAGAAGCAGGAGTGGCTGCCGCGGCTGGCGAGCGGGCAGAATCTCGGCGCGTTCGGACTCACCGAGCCGGGCGCGGGCAGCGACGCCGGCGGCACCCGCACCACCGCGGTCGAAGACGGTGACAGCTGGGTGATCAACGGCAGCAAACAGTTCATCACCAACTCGGGCACCGATATCACCGCCCTGGTGACGGTGACGGCGGTGACCGGGCAGACCGGGGGCAAGAAGGAGATCTCCACCATCCTGGTCCCCACCGACACCCCCGGGTTCACCGCCGAACCCGCCTACAACAAGGTCGGCTGGAACGCCTCGGACACCCATCCGCTCACCTTCGACGATGTCCGGGTTCCGAAGGAGAACCTGCTCGGCGAACGCGGTCGCGGCTACGCCAACTTCCTGCGCATCCTCGACGAGGGCCGGATCGCCATCGCCGCGCTGTCGGTCGGGGCGGCCCAGGGTTGTGTGGACGAATGCGTGCGCTACGCCGGGGAGCGCGAAGCGTTCGGGAAGACGATCGGGAGCAACCAGGCGATCGCGTTCAAGATCGCCCGGATGGAGGCGCGCGCCCATACCGCCCGCACCGCCTACTACGACGCCGCCGCGCTCATGCTGGCCGGGAAACCCTTCAAGAAGCAGGCCGCCATCGCCAAACTGGTGGCCAGTGAGGCCGCCATGGACAACGCGCGCGACGCCACCCAGATCTTCGGCGGCTACGGGTTCATGAACGAATACCCGGTGGCCCGGCACTACCGGGACAGCAAGATCCTCGAGATCGGCGAGGGCACCACGGAAGTACAACTCATGCTGATCGGACGGGAGCTCGGCCTATGAGCGGCGAAAAGATCACCAAGGACGTCGACCACGACGTCTCCGGCCTGAAACGGGTGGTGCAGACCGGTCTGTGGTTCGAGGAGCTGGAGACCGGAGTGCTCTACGAGCACCGCCCCGGCCGGACCATGACCGAAACCGACAACGTCCTGTTCAGCACCCTCACGATGAACACTCAAGGCTTGCACATCGATAAAGCCTTCAGTGATGCCCAGGAGCCGTTCCACGAGCGGCTGGTGAACTCCCTGTTCACCCTGGGCACCATGATCGGGCAGGCGGTGGCGCATCTGACCCAGGGCACCACGGTCGCCAACCTCGGCTTCGAAGAGGTCAAGTTCCCGGCCCCGCTGTTCCACGGCGACACCGTGTACACCGAGACCGTCGTGCTCGACAAGAGGGAATCGAAGAGCCGGCCGGGTCAGGGCGTGGTCACCTTCCGCCACGTCGCCCGCAATCAGCACGGCACCGTGGTCGGGGTGGCCGTCCGCAACGCGCTGATCCGGTTGCGCCCGTCGGAAGAGCGGCCGTGAGCGCCGGCGGTGACAACACCTCGAGGGGGTGCCGGCGGTGACCGATCAATACAGCGCGGACGCCACCTGGCACTCCGCGGGCCCGGCATGGCTGTTCTGCCCCGCGGATCGCCCCGAGCGCTACCGCAAGGCCGCCGACGCCGCCGATGTGGTGATTCTCGATCTGGAGGACGGCGTCGCCCCCGCCGACAAACCCGCCGCCCGCGGCGCGCTCGTGGAGACCCCGCTCGACCCCGCGACCACCGTGGTGCGGGTGAACCCGGCCGGTACCCCCGACCACGACCTCGACCTGGAAGCCCTGCGGCACACCGGATACCGGCTGGTCATGCTGCCGAAAACCGAATCCGCCGACCAGGTCACCGGCCTCGGCGAATACCAGGTCTTCGCCCTGATCGAATCCCCTTCGGGAGCCCTGGCAATCCAGGAGATCGCCGCCGCGCCCAATACCCGCGGCGTGATGTGCGGCGTGGAGGACCTGGTCGCCGCCATGGGCGGCACCGGCACCCGGCGCCCTGACGGCAGCTACCGCGATGTGGCACGGCACCTGCGCAGCACCGGCCTGCTGGCCGCCAAGGCGCACCGGCGCCTCGCCCTGGACATGGTGTACCTGAATATCCGCGATCTCGACGGCCTGCGTGCCGAAGCGGAGGAGGCGGTGGCGGTGGGCTTCGATATCAAGGTCGCCATCCATCCCGCCCAGCTCCCGGTCATCCGCGCCGCCTACGCCCCGTCGCCCGCGGAACTGGACTGGGCCCGTGGCGTATTGGCCGCGGCCCCGAACCACCGCGGAGTCTTCGCCTACGAAGGCAGAATGGTGGACGCCCCCTTACTCCGTCACGCCGAACAACTCCTCCAGCGCAGCCCAGAATGAAACCCAGGCCCTCTCCAGAGAGTCAGCGTCCGTGGCCGGGCACGCCCCCGGTTCTGGAGCGACAGAGCGAAGGAGCGCAGCGACCGAGTGCGTGCAGTCCACAATCCATGGATCGGTGACCATTGAGCACTTACAGTGATGGGAGCCTCCCCAGGCCGGTCGAGGCGCACGACAGCATGCACCTTCTGTCTATTCCGGATGGTCTACCTCCATGGTCGGGGCCCGCCCCCGATT
>NZ_JBKOOL010000239.1:0-6340 GCF_046764065.1 Nocardia sp. NPDC002869 | reverse complement strand
GGCGAGGGCTCCGGCCAGTACGGCGGCGGCGGCGATTCTCTTCACGAATCCGAAGTTGCGGGCGATGGTCATGGCGTGCTCCGTTCTGTTCCGGCGGATAGAACTTCTACGGTGAGTCAATGTGTGTGGGCCCGTAGTTCTATGTGCCGCTGTCTAACGGTACGGTACACGAGTGTTTGAATAAGCGTCTATGCATTTCTCACGATTGGGAACGGCTGGACCGCTCCGGGGGTGCGAACTATCCCGCCGGGGACTCGACCGGTTCGGAGGTCGGGGTCGGTACCGCGAACACCGCCTGGGGCACGCACGACAGCGGCTCGCCGGTCACGATCCGGGCCACGGCCTCGATATCCAGGTCATTTCCCGAAGCGGGGACGAGCGTTCCCGGGCCCGGCCGACGGTCGCGCACTAGGCGCAGGTTCTTCTCGCGGGAGTAGGCGTACCTGCGCCGGCCCGGAAGTGCTCCGGTCTACGGCTCTTGACGACTAGTCCGACCGGATCGGCCGATACCTGCTGGTGAGCGGATTTTCCGGAGGGTATTTCGGTTTGTACACGTCCTCGCCGCTGTATCGCCGGCGTTCCGGACCGACGCGGTACACAAGCTCGGGCGCGGTCGCTCCGGTGCGGCCCCCGGACGAGGGTGTCGACCGGGTTCGAGGGCGGCGCCGACCGTCCGAGACCGCGGCGGCGCCCCCGGCAGGTCGGTGTGCACGCCATCGGGCCGCCCGCATCATCCTCGGCCGGCGTCATCGGTCGGCGGCGGCCCGGCCGTGACCTCGCTCTGCGCCGGGTCAGGCGACCGACGGGCCGGGACGGCGCCAGTTCGCCACTTCGGGGATGTCCTCACCGTGCTCGCGGGTCCAGGTCCGGGCCCGCAGGCGTGCGTCGACCATCTGCTGGCGCAGCCCCGCCGCCTGCTGCCGCAGCGCGGGCACCCGGTCGATCACATCCATCACCAGATGGAATCGGTCGAGGTCGTTGAGCATGACCATATCGAACGGGGTCGTGGTGGTGCCCCGTTCCTTGTACCCCCGCACATGCAGACCCGAGTGATTGGTGCGGCGGTAGGTGAGCCGGTGGATCAGCCACGGATAACCGTGGAAGGCGAAGATCACGGGGGAGTCCCGGGTGAACAATGTGTCGAATTCGCTGTCCGGTAGCCCATGCGGATGTTCGTCGGCCGGTAGCAGCCGCATCAGATCGACTACGTTCACCACCCGCACCCGCAGCCAGGGCAGCTCCTCGCGCAGGATCGCCGCGGCGGCCAGGGTTTCCAGGGTCGGTACGTCGCCGGCGCAGGCGAGGACCACATCGGGGGTGGTGGCCGGTTCGTCGCGATGACCCGCCCACTCCCAGATACCGATACCGCGGGCGCAGTGCAGTGCGGCATCGGTGGGCCCGAGCCAATCCGGTTGCGGTTGTTTACCGGCCACCACCACGTTCACGTAGTGCCGCGAGCGCAGGCAGTGGTCGTACACCGAGAGCAGGGTATTCGCGTCCGGCGGCAGATACACCCGCACGATCTCGGGCTTCTTGTTCAGCACGACGTCGAGGAAACCGGGGTCCTGATGGGTGAAGCCGTTGTGGTCCTGCCGCCACACATGCGAGGACAGCAGATAGTTCAGACTCGCCAGCGGCTGCCGCCACGGCACCGCCGCGCTCGCGTCCAGCCATTTGGCGTGCTGGTTGAACATGGCGTCCACGATGTGGACGAACGCCTCGTAGCAGGTGAAGACCCCGTGCCGGCCCGTGAGCAGATAGCCCTCCAGCAGGCCCTGGCACATATGCTCGGACAACACTTCGATCACCCGGCCGGAACGATCCAGTTTCTCGTCGTGGACGCCGATCTCGGCCTGCCAGTTACGGCCGGTGACCGCGAGGATGTCCTGCAGCCGGTTGCTGGCCAGCTCGTCCGGGGCGAAGGTCAGGAAATTGTCGGGATTGCGCGCGGTGACCTCCCGCAACCAGCTGCCGAGCACCCGGGTCGCCTCGTGCGTGGTCCGGCCCGGTTCGGCGACGTCGACCGCATGACCGCGCCAGTCGGGCAACCGCAGATCCCGCACCAGCGTGCCCCCGTTGGCCACCGGATTCGCGCTCATCCGCCGGCCACCGGCCGGGACGAGCCGGCACAGTTCCGAGACCGGGGCGCCGGCCTCGTCGAACAGCTCCTCGGGCCGGTAGGAACGCAACCATTCCTCGAGCACCGCCCGATGCGACGCGTCCTGCCGGGCGCCGGGCAACGGAACCTGATGGGCGCGGAACGTACCCTCCACCGGATCTCCGTCCACGATCGGTGGCCCGGTCCAGCCCTTCGGGGTGCGCAGCACGATCATCGGCCAGTGCGGGCGGGAGGTATCGCTGCCGTCCCGGGCGGCCCGCTGGATCTGCGCGATCCGCTCCAGGCAGGTGTCCACGGCGGCGGCCATGTCCTGATGGACCCGCGCCGGCTCGGCACCGGCGACGATCAGCGGCTCGTAACCGTAACCCCGCAGCAGCGAGACCAGCTCGTCCTCGGGAATGCGGGCCAGCAGAGTGGGATTCGCGATCTTGTACTCGTTGAGGGCGAGGATCGGCACGACGGCGCCGTCGCGCGCCGGGTTCAGAAACTTGTTGCAATGCCAACTGCCCGCGAGCGGACCGGTTTCGGCTTCGCCGTCACCCACCACGCAGAACACGGTGAGATCCGGGTTGTCCAGCGCGGCACCGAACGCGTGCAACAGCGAATAGCCCAGTTCGCCGCCTTCGTGGAAGGAACCCGGCGTCTCCGGTGCGCAATGGCTGGGAACCCCACCGGGAAAGGAGAACTGGGCGAACAACGCCCGCATACCCTCGCCGTCGCGGGGCACATGGCTGTACAACTCGGAATAGGTGCCCTCGAGCCAGGCGCAGGCGTTGGGACCCGGTCCGCCGTGCCCCGGCCCGGCGACGAACACCGCGTTCAGATCGCGTGCCAGGATGGCGCGATTGGCGTGCACCCAGACCAGGTTCAGCCCGGGCACGGTGCCGAAATGGCCGAGCAGCCGGGGTTTGATGTGCTCCGGGGCCAACGGTTCGCGCACCAGGGGATTGGCCATCAGATAGATCTGCCCCACCGACAGGTAGTTGGCGGCCCGCCACCACGCGTCGAGGCATTCCAGCTCCTCGGCGGCCAAGGGGCCCGGGGCCGCCGACAGCGTATAGGGCCGGGGCGCGACGGATTCCCCACCGTGACTGCCCACATTGTCGGCACTGGTGTCCCCGCCTGCACTCGCCAACTGCGTCATACGCCTAACCTCCTGGAGGTCGTGGTCGCGCCGGGCTACCGCACCCCGAGTGCGGACTGCCACCACGATAGCTGGAGGTGTGCCATACTGCCCTCGGTTCGCCGATGGCGACCGGCGAAAATTCTTCGCTCCAGCCCACGCCTTACCCATATCGCGGGATGGAAACCGGTGCCCGCGCCGGGGACCCGGCGGCTCGGGCGGTCCGCGGCGATTCCGGACGTCGGTCGCGGACCGAGGCGACCGGCACCGGAGTGAGCACTATTCGGGGCGGTGGGTACCGAAGCGGAGATCCGCATACCGATCGCCGCCACCGGCAGCCGGGACGGCTCCGTGCCGATGACGCGGGGAGGTGCCGCGATATCGCCGGGCCGCTCGTTCGAGGCCGGCCGGTAGGGTGCGGCACATGCAGACAATCGGCAGGATCCTCGCTGTCACCGCCGTCACCGCGGCCGCTCTCGGCCTCGGCGGATGCGGCTCCGACGACTCCGGCGGCACCGCGACCACCTCCACGGCGGCCGATTCGTCCGCCGCTCCGGGGCAGACTGCGCCCGCCGAATCGAAGGGTCGCGAATGCACGGCCGACGATATCGATGTCCAGGGTGGGTTCGGCGAAGTCCCGCAGATCACCCTCCCCGAGGACTGTGACCCGCCGAAACAACTCGTGACCAAGGACCTGGTGCCCGGCTCGGGCCCCGGCGCCGCCCCCGGACAGCAACTGACCATGAACTACGCCCTGGTCACCTGGTCGGACAAGCAGAAACTGGACTCCTCGTTCGACCGCGGCGAACCTTTCGAACTCACCCTCGGCGACGGTATGGTCATTCCCGGGTGGGAACAGGGACTCGAAGGCGTTCAGCAGGGTGCCCGCCGGTTGCTGATCATTCCGCCGGACCTGGGCTACGGCGCCGGCGGTAACGGAGTGAAGCCGAACGAGACCCTGGTCTTCGTCACCGACGCAGTCTCCGTCCCCCAGGGATGAGGTGCCGAGGTTCGGCGTTCGAGGGCTCGTTGGATGATCGCGTCATCGCTTGGAGCCCCGCCCCGGTCCTGGAGCGTGGGTGGTCGGCCGTTCACGGATCGGCGACCATCGAGCACTTTCCGTGGCTGAGCCCATCCGGGCCGGTCGAGGTGCACGTTGGCGGACACCTTCCGTCTATTCCGAATGGTCTGCCTCGGGGGTCGGGGCCCGCCCCCGGTCCTGGAGCGACAGAGCGAAGGAACGCAGCGACCGAGCGCCGGAGTGAAGAACCGGGGTCACAGGGCCCCGACCCGCCCCGCCGGAGGCGGGGCAAGTAAACACAGCACCGGGCTGCAGCGCACATGACCCGGTCAACTACCCTGGTCGGGATGCGTATCCCGGGCGCGTGAAACCGCAGGTGCTCGCCGCTTCGGACGGTACGCCGAGGGTGCGTACCCGCGCGCCGTCGCCAGACCACGCGCCATCACCCGGCCACCAGCACGGATATCGTGCGGGGTCGGTGAACACGAACCGACGAGAACAAGGAGCATGTCCGTGAAGAGCACCGTCGAGCAGCTGAGCCCGACCCGGGTCCGGATCAATGTCGAGGTGCCCTTCGAGGAGCTGAAGCCGGACTTCGATCGCGCCTACAAGGCCCTGGCCAAGCAGGTGCGCATTCCCGGCTTCCGTCCGGGTAAGGCGCCGGCCAAGCTGCTCGAGGCGCGCCTGGGCCGCGGTGCGGTTCTGGAGCAGGTCGTCAACGACGCCCTGCCCGGCCGCTACAGCGAGGCCGTCACCACCTCCGAGGTCAAGGTCATCGGGCAGCCGGAGATCGAGATCACCAAGATCGAGGACGGTCAGGAGCTGGCCTTCACCGCCGAGGTGGATATCCGGCCGGAGATCGCCCTGCCCGAGGACTACAGCACTATCGCCGTCACCGTGGACGCCATCGAGATCACCGATGCCGATATCGATGAGCAGCTGCAGTCGCTGCGCCAGCGTTTCGGCACTCTCACCGGCGTCGAACGCCCGGTCCAGGACGGCGATTTCGTCTCCATCGACCTGTCCGCCACCGTCGACGGCGAGGAGGTGCCGGAGGCCGCGACCACCGGCCTGTCGCACGAGGTCGGTTCCGGTCAGCTCATCGAGGGCCTGGACGAGACCCTGATCGGGATGTCGGCCGGGGAGTCCAAGGAGTTCACCTCGACCCTGGTCGCCGGTGAGCACGCCGGCCGGGAAGCCGCCATCACGGTGACTCTCGGCTCGGTCAAGGAACGTGAGCTGCCCGAGGCGGACGACGAATTCGCCCAGCTCGCCAGCGAATTCGACACCATCGACGAGCTGAAGGCCGATCTGCGGTCCCGCGTCGAGCGGGTCAAGAAGGTGCAGCAGGCCGGCGATATCCGCGACAAGGTGCTCGAGCAGCTGCTCGAGAGCGTCGAGGTGCCGCTGCCCGAGGCCGTGGTGAAGGCCGAGATCGACGCCGTCGAGCACGACGCGATCCACGGCTTCGACCACGACGAGGCCAAGTTCGCCGAGGCGCTGGAGGCCCAGGGCTCGAGCCGCGAGGAGTTCGACGCCGATACCAAGGAGGCCGCCGAGAAATCGGTGAAAACCCAGCTGCTGCTGGACGCGGTCGCCGACGCCGAAGGCACCCAGGTCGGCCAGGAAGAGCTCACCGAGCGGATCCTGTTCCAGGCCCAGCGCTACGGGATGGCGCCCGAGCAGTTCATCCAGCAGGTGCAGCAGGCCGGCCAGCTCGGCGCCGTTTTCGCCGATGTCCGCCGCGGCAAGGCTCTGGCCGAGGTCGTCGGCAAGGTGACGGTCACCGATTCCGAGGGCAACAAGGTCGACACCGACGAAATGTTCGGTACCGCCAAGGAATCCGACGAGGAGACCACCGAAGAGGCCACCTCCGACGCGGAGTGACCCACGCGAGAATTGCGGGTAGGAAGCCCTGAGACCTAGGCGGTGTTGGCAATCCGGAGACAGAAGATCGGCAATCGCTGTCCCCGGTGCTGTGTTTTTTGGCGCCGCCTTCGGCGTCGCGGGGTTGAGGCCCCCTGGGTCTCGCCGTTTCGGCCTCGGGACTCGAGCCTTCGGCTCATGCGCTTTCGAG
>NZ_JBKOOL010000238.1:0-6369 GCF_046764065.1 Nocardia sp. NPDC002869 | reverse complement strand
CTCGGCGCGAGTCTCGAGGCCTGAACGGCGGGACCAAGGGGGCCTCGACCCCGCGACGCCGGAGGCGGCGCCATGAACTCAGTACAGGGCGGTTGCCAGTTTGCGGCGGGCCGCCACCACGAACGACTCGGCCTGGTCGAAGAGTTCGAACAGTTCCAACAGGCGGGTCCGGACCGTGGTGCGTTCGTCTCCGGCGGTCCGGGCGACCAGCGCGATGAGCCGGTCGAACGCGGCCTCGGGCTGCTGCTGGAAGAGTTCCACATCGGCGGCGTCGAGCGCGGCCGCGACATTGCCGGGGTCCGCGTCGGCGGTGGCGATCGCCGATTCCGGGAGGTCCTGCGCCCGGCGTAGGAACTTCACCTGCCGCAGCGCCGCTTTGGCCTCGGAGTTACCGGGTTCCTGCTCGAGGATCGATTCGTAGGCCGATTCCGCTCCCGCCAGGTCGCCCTGTTCGAGCAGCGCCTCCGCCGCCGCGAACCGGGGATCGGCGAGCGGCTCCTGGGGCGCGCTCGGGTCGCCCTCGAGTTTGCCCTCCACCGCCTGCACGACGGCGGTCAGCCATTGTGAGACCTGCGCTTCGGGCTGGTTGCCCTGGAAATCGGCCAGCGGTTGTCCGCCCGCGACCGCGATCACCGTCGGGATGCCCTGGACGCCGAAGGCCTGCGCGATGCGCATATTGCTCTCGGCTTCGACGGCGGCGAGATCCCAGGTGCCGTCGGCCTCGCCCACGAGCCGCTCCAGCAGCTGGACCAGTTCGATGCTGCCGGGACTGCGCTGGGAGTACAGCGCCACCACGACCGGTACCTGGGCGGAGCGGCGCAGCACCTTGGTCTCGAAATCCGCCTCGGTGACCGTATGGTCGCCCGCGGCGGCCGGCGCACCCGCCGGCGGCTGCTTCAGGGCGGACAGATCCACCGCCCCGGACATGGCGGCGGCTACGGCGGGTGAAGGACGACGGGATGCTGGTCGAGTCACAGGGTCCAGTTTGTCACGAAGAAGCCGCGAGGGTCTGCGGGGACTCGGTGGCGCCGACCGCACTCAACTCTCCCAGCTTGCCGGTGCGTACGGCCCACACTTCGAAGACGACCGTGCAGAACGGCGGAATACTGGACAGCAGCGCCAGCACCGTGGTCTTCCAGTTCCATTCGAGCTCACGCGCGGCCAGCAGTGCCGTCAGCACGAACAGGACGAAGATGCCGCCGTGCACCGGGCCGAAGATCTTCACGCCGATCTCGTTGCCCTCCGCGGGGAGGTACTTGAACGCCATTCCCACCAGCAGGCCGAGCCAGGACAGTGCTTCGAGCACTGCGAAGAAGCGGAACCTGCCGGCAACGGTACCCAGACCAAGGAAGTTCATGCGCCCATTGTGCACTAGCCACTACACGGCGTCGTAGTCGAACCGGTCACACGAGACAAACCGGGCGGTCTACACCTTGACGATCAGCGCATCACCCTGGCCGCCGCCACCGCACAGCGCGGCCGCGCCGATCCCACCGCCGCGGCGCTTCAACTCCAGCGCCAGATGCAGCACGATCCGCGCGCCCGACATCCCGAGCGGATGCCCGACCGCGATGGCGCCGCCGTTGACGTTCACCTTCGCCGGATCGATCCCGAGCTTGCGAGTCGAGGCGATACCGACCGCCGCGAACGCCTCGTTGATCTCCACCAGGTCCAGATCGGCCGGGGCGATACCCTGCTTGGCGCAGGCCTTGGCGATCGCATTGGCCGGCTGGTCCTGCAGGGTCGAATCGGGACCGGCCACCACACCCGCCGCACCGATCTCGGCAATCCAGCTCAGCCCCAGCTCTTCCGCCTTGGCCTTGCTCATCACGACCACCGCGGCCGCTCCGTCGGAGATCTGCGAAGCCGACCCGGCGGTGATCGTCCCGTCCTTACGGAACGACGGGCGCAACGTGGACAGCGATTCCGCGGTGGTATCGGCCCGGATCCCCTCGTCCTGCCGCACCACGACCGGATCGCCCTTACGCTGCGGCACCTCCACCGGGGCCACCTCGTCGTCGAATATCCCGTTCTTCCAGGCGGCGGCCGCGCGCTGATGCGACGCCGCGGCGAACGCGTCCTGATCGGCCCGGGTGATCGGGTCGGTGTCGTTGCGCTGCTCGGTGAGCGCGCCCATCGCCTGGTCGGTGAAGATATCGTGCAGCCCGTCGTAGGCCATGTGATCGCGCAGGGTCACGTCACCGTATTTGAATCCCGCGCGGCTCTTCTCGAGCATATGCGGGGCGCGGCTCATCGATTCCTGGCCACCGGCCACCACGATCTCGTACTCGCCGGCCCGGATCAGCTGATCCGCCAGCGCGATCGCGTTGATCCCGGACAGACACACCTTGTTCAGCGTCAGCGCGGGCACATCCATCGGGATACCGCCCGCCACCGCCGCCTGCCGGGCCGGAATCTGTCCCGCACCCGCGGTGAGCACCTGACCCATGATCACGTAGTCCACCTGGTCGCCCCGGACGCCGGCCTTTTCGAGCGCCGCGGCGATCGCGAACCCACCCAGATCCGATCCGCTGAAATCCTTCAGACCGCCCAGCAGCCGGCCGATCGGGGTACGCGCACCGGCCACGATCACGGAGTTGGTCACGACGAGCCTCCTGTATCTGTTGCGTCGCCTTCGGCGGCGCGGGGTCGGGGCCCTCGGGACCCCGGGCTGTGTTCATTTGCCCGCCTTCGGCAGGGCCGGGGTCCCCGGGACCCCGGTTCCCCACTCCGGCGTTCCAGCACGGGGCGGGCCTCGACCGTGGATGCCGGCCCTCCGGAGAAGGCGGAAAGTGCGAGTGGTCGTGCGCGCCGAGCAGCCGCACGGTAAGTGCTCACGACCACCGACCTCCGACCGCTGCCGCGCTCTTCCACCCTGTCGCTCCGCCCCGGCGCGGGCTCCGACCACACACGTGACCGGCCCGGGAACGGCCTCGCCCGGCTCCCGGGTTCGGCCCGGGACGCGTGCGATGCGACCCCGCGATCCGCGTGTAACCCGAAAGCGACGCGCGGCGCGTACTACTCCACGGTAGCCTGCGGTCTCCCCGGATCGGCGTGCAGGGATGCGCGGATCACCTCGGCAGGATTTGAGGGCAGCCGCCCTCTATCGACCCCGATCCGGGTGGGTACGCGACCGCGGCAGGGTGGAACGCGCTACTTTCGAAGGGTGAGCACCGCTACCCCGTCATCAGAATTCATCCCCGCCGACTACATCGTCGCGGTCGACCATGTCGGTATCGCCGTCCCCGACCTGGACACCGCCGTCGCCTGGTACGCGGAGAACCTCGGCCTGGTCGAAACCCACCGGGAGGTCAACGAGGAACAGGGCGTTCAGGAAGCAATGCTGTCCGCGCCCGCCGCCGAGGACGATTCGACTGCTCTGCAGTTGCTGGCTCCGCTCGACGACACCTCCACCATCGCGAAATTCATCGATCGTAGCGGCCCGGGTCTACAGCAGCTCGCCTTCCGGGTCACCGATATCGAAGCCGTTTCCGCATATCTACGTGATCGCGGCATGCGCCTGCTGTACGAGGCGCCGCGACGCGGAACCGCCGACTCCCGTATCAATTTCGTCCATCCGAAGGATGCTGGCGGTGTGCTGGTCGAGTTACTGGAACCAGATCCGAATGTTACGCACTAGTCTCGAGATCGGGCGGTAAGGAGACGCTCCGATAACATTCCCGGTCGGCTCACCATGCGCAGGTCTCAGGCTGTAGTTTGTTGGCCATGTCGTCACCCGAGTCCGATCGCAATCGCTTCGTTGCGCTGCCCTTCACCGTTGTGCGCAAGGGTTATGCGCAAGACGAGGTGCGTAACTATTTCGACCGCTTCGATGCCGAGTTGCGGGTTACCGCCACCGACCGCGACGCCGCCGCCGCCCAGGCCCGGAACCTCGCCAGTCAGCTGGAAGACGCCCGCGACGAAATCGACGAACTCCGCAAGGAAGTCGACCGGCTGTCCGTACCGCCGACCACCGCGGAGGGGATGAGCGACCGCATCTCCCGCATGTTGCGATTGGCCTCGGACGAGGCGTCCGAGGTTCGCGCCCTCGCCCAGGCCGAAGCCGCCGAGATGGTTTCCATCGCCGAGCAGCAGGCCACCGAAATGCGCGGCAAATACGAATCCCT
The DNA here is from genome assembly GCF_046764065.1 of Nocardia sp. NPDC002869. Taxonomy (NCBI): domain Bacteria; kingdom Bacillati; phylum Actinomycetota; class Actinomycetes; order Mycobacteriales; family Nocardiaceae; genus Nocardia; species Nocardia sp. NPDC002869. Next base: position 2,242 of record NZ_JBKOOL010000238.1, on the reverse strand, counting down.
GCTTGCCGAAACCAAGGAAAAGCGCGAAGCGCTGGAAATCGAATACGAGCAGACGCTGGCGAATGCTCGTGCCGAATCCGCGAAGATCATCGATGCCGCGCAGGCCGACGCCGAGCGGCTGGCCAAGGAGTCCGAGGCCAAGCGCAAGGCCAACCAGCAGGACTTCGAGGTCACCATGGCCGAGCGGCGCACCAAGCTGACCCGCGCCATGGAAGAGCTGGAGGCCACCAGCCGCGCCGAGGCCGCCCAGCGGATCAAGGACGCCACCGACGAGGCCAACCGTCTCATCACCTCGGCGACCCAGACCTCCGAGCGCAAGATCGCGCACGCGAAGGAACTGGCCGAGGAGATGCGCGTACTGCGTGGCCGGGTCCTGGCCCAGCTGCTGGGTATCCGCGGCCAGCTCGATTCGGTGCCGGCGATGCTCGCGGCCGTCAACCGGGAGAGCGAACTGCTCGACGGTGTGCCCGAGCAGCCGCGTAAGTCCATCGGCAGCGGTCAGGGCAATAAATCTGTGAACGGCCCGCGTCAGAAGGCCATCCCCGAGCTGAGTTCCGAGGACGAGTCCGACGATATCGTCGAGGAAGAACGCGAGAACGCCGACATCAGCCGCTGAGCTGCTGTCGGGACGTACACGGCGACAACCGAACACCCGAACAGATCCGAAGGCCGCCCCCACCGGGGCGGCCTTCCTCATCTCCGGCGCCCGGCATACTCATCTACGACACCGGCCGAGAGGTCCTGCACGGGATCGACCTGGCACTCGAACCGGGGCCGCTTCCGAGGGTGCGGTCGTCCGCCACCCGGGCACCGGCAGATATCCAGCGGCCCGCTACCGCCGCCGGCACCCCGGACCGATAGCCGGCCGGCGGCTACGCCGCACGCTGTCCGACTCGGCCACGCCACCCAGACCACAGTCCGGCCGCGGCCGCGAAGCGCTCAGCGGCGGGTCACCGCTAGGACCACCGACGGGTGATCCCCCGGGTCCCCCGGCCCTTCCAGCAGCCACCGTGCCAGTGCCGCCGGTCCGTCTCACCGCTGCCGGCCGGCCAGGTCACCACATGCGGCACCCCCGGCATGATCTCGTGGTCACAGCCCGGGCAGCGGTACCGTTTCACCGCACGCGCCCCCGGCACCGTACGGACGACGTACTCGTCCCCGTCCGGCCCCGGTTCGGTCCGCCGGTAGACATCGCCGAGCCCGCCACCGGTCCGCGACGGCTCCGCCCGGGAGCGCGCGCTGCGCGGATTTCGTCGTGGCATGGCCCCAAGTCTAGAAGAGGCGGAATTCGTTGCTCTCGGTCCCACGTAGGGCGTCGTAATTCAGGGTCAGGCAGCGGATCCCACGATCCTCGGCCAGCGTGCGCGCCTGGGGCTTGATCTGCTGCGCCGCGAACACTCCGGCAACCGGCGTCAGCAACGGGTCCCGGTTCAGCAACTCCAGGTACCGGGTGAGCTGTTCGACTCCGTCGATCTCGCCCCGGCGCTTGATCTCCACGGCCACGGTTCCTCCGTCCGCGTCGCGGCACAGCAGATCCACCGGCCCGATCGCCGTCATGTACTCCCGCCGGACGAGGCTGTATCCGGCACCGAGGGTCTCCACATGCTCGGCCAGCAGTTCCTGCAGATGCGCTTCCACCCCGTCCTTCACCAGCCCGGGATCCACGCCCAGCTCGTGACTGGAGTCGTGCTCGATCTCCTCGATCCCGATCCGCAGTTCCTCCCCCGCCTTGTTGCTGACAACCCACAGCGCTTTCAGTTGCGCGGCGGCCGCGTCCGGCTGCCGCTCGTCCAACCAGCAGGGCGGGCTCATCCAGTTCAACGGCTTGTAGGAACCCCCGTCGGAATGGACCAGCACCGACCCGTCCGCCTTGATCATCAGCAGCCGGCGGGCCATCGGCAGGTGAGCGGTCAACCGCCCCACGTAGTCGACCTGGCACCGTGCAATCACGAGTCGCATCCGGCAGAGTCTAGGCGCTACCGCCGCCCACCGATCACAGCGGAGGTCTGCCCGTCGCCACTTCCACCGTGAACCGCACGCGCCAGACAGCGCGGAAGGGCATGCCCGCCGATATCCGGCCGGTACACGGAATCAGGCGGTGGAAGATCGTGCAGCCTGCTGCGGCAGTTCGCTCGCTCGCATGCACGATATCCGCGGCCCGAACGGTCATTTCGTCACCGAGAGGCGAACCGCGAAAATGAAAAGCCTCGAAAACCACTTCAGGGGGCCCACAATTGTGGGC
>NZ_JBKOOL010000237.1:0-6398 GCF_046764065.1 Nocardia sp. NPDC002869 | reverse complement strand
TCGGCCTCGAGACTCGAGCTTCGCTCGTGCGCTTTCGAGGCCGAAACGGCGAGACGGGCCTCAACCCTTTGACGGTGTCTCGTAAAACTCGACGCATTCGGTTGCGTCTCGACTCATGTGGTGGCGTGGGCGCTGACGTTGCAGGTGGCTCGGTGGACCTGCTGTTCTGTGGGCTCGGGGAGCTCCGGTCACACTCCGCCGGTGGCTATGGGCATCCGGACCGAGTTGCCCCATTCCGTCCAGGAACCGTCGTAGTTGCGTACCGTCTCGCGGCCGAGCAGGTACTTCAGGACGAACCAGGTGTGGCTGGAGCGTTCGCCGACCCCGCTGTAGACGGTGACCGGCCCCGGCTCGACCGTGCCGTAGATCTCGTCCAGTTCGGCGCGGCCGCGGAAGCGGGAGCCGGAGGTGAGGGCACTGGTCCACGGGATGTTGACGGCGGTGGGGATATGCCCGCCGCGCAGGGCCGCGACCGGCCCGCCCGAGCCGGGGTCACCCGCGTACTCGTGCGGCGAGCGCACGTCGACCAGCGGGTCGCCCAGGCGGTCGAGGACCTCCTCGCGGAAGGCGCGGATCGACGTATCTTCCCGCTCGACCTGCGGGTATCGGCTGCGGGACGGTTCGGGGGTTTCGAAAACGGTGTCGCGACCCTCGCCGATCCAGGCGTCGCGGCCGCCGTCGAGAAGTCGGACGTCCCGGTGGCCGAACATGGTGAAAAGCCACAGCGCGTGCGCGGCGTGCGAGTTACCGTCATTGCCGTACAGCACGACGGTGTCGTCGTGTTCGACGCCCTGGGAGCGCATGAGTTCGGTGAACCGCTCGCCATCGATATAGTCACGGGTCACCGGGTCGTCGAGGTCGCTGCGCCAGTCGAGCTTGCTGGCCCCGGGAACATGGCCTATGCCGTAGAGGAGGACGTCGGCATTACATTCGATGATCTTCAAACCGGGCGTGCCGAGGTTTGCCGACAGCCATTCCGTGGTTACCAAACGGTGTGGGTGAGCGTAGGAAGCGAAGGCGGGATATGGGTCCGGGGCGACGGGCACGTTCGGGTTCCTTCACAGGAGGCGGGCAGTGCTGACGACAGGTTCGAGCCGCACTGTGGATAGTAAGTGTGACTTGACGTGAACTTGTTGATGAGCACAGAGTCGGTGCAATGGGCGATTTGATCGCACATGTCTCCGATAAAGTCTCCCCGAAGGAGGGGTGAGCATGTCTGATTCTTGGCCGCGGCGGCGCCTGCTCGCGATCCTCCGCGGCGCGAGCGAGCCCCTGGACGCACAGCAGCTGGCGCAGATCACCGGCCAGCATGTCACCACGGTGCGGTTCCACCTCGACATCCTCACCCGGGAGTCACTGGTCCGGCAGTTCCAGCAGCCGCCCCGTGGCCGGGGCCGGCCGCGGATCGGGTACCGGGCAGTCCAGCGGACCATCGGCTATCAGGACCTGGCCCAGGTGCTGGCCGACCAGCTGGGGCCCGATCCGGAGCAGCAGGCGGCCGCCGGCCGGGCGGCCGGACGGGCCTGGGGAGACAAACTCGACACCGCCGGTGAGCCGGTCGAGTCGGTGCGCGATGCCAAGGACCGTGTCGTCTCGCTGATGTCGGAGCTGGGCTTCGCCCCCGAACGGGACGGGCGGGAGAGCGCCGTGCGTGACCCCGGCCAGGGCGCGGTGGTCCGGTTGACGGCCTGCCCGCTGCGCGATCTGGCGCGAACACATACCGAAGTGGTGTGCGGAGTACATCGCGGGCTGCTGGCGGCGCTGCTCGAGCGTTCCGGGGCCCAGGGGGCGGTCGAGGCCGAGCTCGTGCCGTTCGTGACCGAGGAGATGTGCGAGGTGCGGCTGCGGCAGGTGGGTCCGCCACCCGCGCAGGCTCCGGCCGCGGAAGCGGCCGACTCCGCGACGACGGCCGCGCGCAGGCGCCCGCAGCCCGGCCGCATCGATGCGGCCGCCGGGCAGGCGGCGCGGTTGGCGCGGGCGTCGGGGCAGACGGTGCCGCCGGGCAGTCAGTTGCCGCCCGCGTCCGCGTCCCTGGAGTCGGACCCGTTCCCGCCCGCTACCGGGCCGGTGGCGCCGTCCGCGGGGCAGCAGGGTGGCCGGGTGTTCCGCGGCGCTCCGCCCTCAGGTGCGGTCGGCCCACAGCTGGGCGACCCCAACACCCACTTCCTGGAGCAGTCGGCGCAGCAGTGGTAATCCGATCCCGACGACGCTGGAGGGGTCGCCGTCGATCCGGTCGACGAACCAGCCCCCCAGCCCGTCGAGGGTGAACGCGCCCGCCACCTGCAGCGGTTCGCCGGTGGCGATATAGGCGTCCAGCTCGGCGGGATCGGGCTTACCGAAGTGCACGGTGGTGGCGCTGCAGTCGATCGCCTCGGTGGTGACAACGCCGTCGCGTACGCGCAGGACACAGTGCCCGGTGACCAGGTCCGCGAAATGCCCGGCCATGGCCTGCCAGCGCGCCAGCGCCACCTCCGGCGTATGGGGTTTGCCCTGGAGTGCACCGTCGATCAGCAGCATGGAATCGCAGCCGACGACGACGAGATCGGGATCCGGTGCGTCCTCGGCCAGCGTGGACGCCACGGCCCGGGCTTTCGCCCGGGCCAGTTCGACGACGACTTCCCGGGGGCCGGTATCGGCCGGTAGGGCCGCCGCTACGGCATCCTCGTCCACGGCCGAGACCCGGACGATGGGTTCGATGCCCGCGGCCCGCAGTACCGACCGGCGGGCGGGTGACGCGGACGCGAGTACCAGCCGGGTCACGTCTGGAATTCTCCTGAGGTCGGTGTCAGAACCGCAGATGCGACAGCTGCGGATAGGAGTACGGCGAGAACGGGGAGTTGCCGCGGTGCATCATCGTCGGCTTGCCCCACAGATCCCGCGGGCCGGAATCGGCGGATGCCGAACCCGCGGCGGCGGCAGCGGTGAACACACACACGAGTGCGGCGATCTCCGCGTCGGTCGGCGCACCTTTCTCGATCACGAGGAACGGCTTCTCCCCGTTCATCGCGGCGGCAATGCCCGCGGCGGCTTCGGTCGCGGTATCGACCGGCACATCCCTGGTGGCGAGGTCCAGTTCCGCTGCGGCCAATACTTCTTCTTCTGCCACAATCGTCACAGTGCCAGATCCTCTCTCTTGCCTCGAGCGGGCTCGCGCGGTTCAGCGGAGCCCGGTCGATCTTCTCTCACCGATCGCATACCCGAAATCAGTGTGCGGCCTACAGAGCGTATCGCCGGATCACAGCGGGATGTTGCCGTGTTTCTTCGGAGGCATGGTCACCATCTTCCGCTCCAGCAGCCGCAGCGCGGAGACGATCTGGCCGCGAGTGTGCGACGGAGGGATCACCGCGTCCACGTAACCGCGCTCGGCGGCGATGTACGGATTGACCAACGTGTCCTCGTACTCGTTCTGCAGTTCCAGCCGCAGTTTGTCCACGTCGGCCCCGTCCCTTGCGGCGTCGGCCAGCTTCTTGCGGTACACGAAACCGACCGCCCCGGAGGCGCCCATCACGGCGATCTGGGCGGTGGGCCAGGCCAGGTTCACATCGGCGCCCATATGCTTGGAACCCATGACGTCGTAGGCGCCACCGTAGGCCTTGCGGGTGATGATCGTGATTTTGCCCACAGTGGCTTCGCCGTAGGCGTAGAGCAGCTTGGCGCCGCGCCGGATGATGCCGTTGAACTCCTGGTCGGTACCGGGCAGGAAGCCGGGCACATCCACCAGGGTGATGATCGGGACATTGAACGCGTCGCAGGTGCGGACGAACCGCGCGGCCTTCTCCGAGGCGTCGATATCGAGGCAGCCGGCGAACTGGGTGGGCTGGTTGGCGACGATGCCGACGCTGCGGCCGTCGACCCGGCCGAAGCCCACGATGATGTTCATGGCCCGCTCGGCCTGGATCTCCAGGAATTCGTCGTCGTCGAGCAGCCGGCGGATGACCTCGTGCATGTCATAGGGCTGGTTCGGCGAATCCGGGATCAGCGTGTCGAGTTCGATGTCCTGTTCGGTGAGCGATTCCTCGATCGCGCCGGTGATGGGATCCGAGGCCGGGAAGCGCGGCGCCTCGGCGCGGTTGTTGCTCGGCAGGTAGGACAGCAGGTCCTTGACGTAGTCGAGGGCGTCCTGTTCACCGGAGGCCACGTAGTGCGCGGAACCCGACTTCACCATGTGGGTGTGGGCGCCGCCCAGCTCCTCCATGGTGACCTCTTCGCCGGTGACGGTCTTGATGACGTCCGGGCCGGTGATGAACATCTGGCTGGTCTGGTCGACCATCACCACGAAGTCGGTGAGCGCGGGGGAGTACACGTGCCCACCCGCAGCGGCGCCCATGATCAGCGAGATCTGCGGAATGACGCCGGAGGCCTGGATATTGCGGTGGAAGATCTCGCCGTAGAGGCCGAGCGAGACCACGCCCTCCTGGATACGCGCGCCGGCGCCCTCGTTGATGCCGATCAGCGGCCGGCCGGTCTTGATCGCCAGGTCCATGACCTTGACGATCTTCTCGCCGTACACCTCGCCGAGGCTGCCGCCGAACACGGTGACGTCCTGGCTGAAGATGCACACCTCGCGGCCGTCGATGGTGCCGTAACCGGTCACCACGCCATCGCCCAGCGGGCGCTGCTTGTCGAGGCCGAAGTTCACGCTGCGGTGCCGGGCCAGGGCATCGAGTTCGACGAAGGAACCGTCGTCGAGCAGGGCGAGAATGCGCTCCCGCGCGGTCATCTTGCCCTTGGCATGCACCTTGTCGATTGCGGCCTCGCCCATCGGATGCTGGGCTTCTTCCAGCCGATTCCGCAGGTCAGCCAGTTTGCCGGCGGTGGTGTGGATATCGGGCGCACCTGCCGAATCCGGCGTGGGCTGCTGCTGGACACTCGTCATGGCTCGGAGTGTAACCAGAGCCGCACCGCGCTGTTAACCCAGATCCTGCTACTGGTGAGTAGAACCCGGTCCAGAAAACCCCAGGTGGACAAGTCGTCACCGGTTCATATGTGTACCGCGAATCGCGGTAAACGTCCACACGACACGCCACGGTGATCCGTCACAAGCCTAACCTGTCCGGTTCGTGCGCGCGGGCCGCGATTAATTCACTTTCGCTCTACCGTGTCAGGCAATACCCTTGCAGCAGGCCACTTTTGGAACACAGAGGGGAGGTGGCCTGCTATGTGGCACTGGACAACTCGAGACGGCCGATTCCCGGAGGCCTTGGCGTTCACCCGGGTGACCGAGCCGGAACCGACCATCACCGAAACAGTCGCCGAGAACAAAGCCGAAGAGACCGACACCGTGGAGAACGAGGCGATGTCTGCGGTTTCCCGGCCCATCGGCTACGACCTCGCCGGCTAGACCCGGTGGTCACCGCACCCGCCGTGCGGTGACCACCGGCCCCGGCCAGTACCCTGCCCTGGTGCAGAGGCCACCGTTGGACGTCGAACATCTCCGGAGAGCGCTGACCGGAACTCCGGAACTGGCGTTCTACACCGGAATCACTGTGATCGAATCGACCGGATCCACCAACGCGGACCTGATCGCGCGCGCCGGAGACCCGGATATCGACCGTGTCGTACTGGTCGCGGAAGCGCAGGAGAGCGGGCGTGGCCGGCTCGCCCGCGCCTGGGCCAGTCCGCCGCGCGCGCAGATCGCCCTGTCCCTGCTCGTCCGGCCCGAGGGCCTCGGCCCCGAAGCACTCGGCTGGTTGCCGCTGCTCACCGGGATCGCCGCGGTCGACGCGCTCACGACGACCGCCCGGGTGCCCGCGGCCCTGAAATGGCCCAACGACGTGCTGATCGAAGGCCGCAAGGTCGCCGGCATCCTGGCCGAAGTCGCCGCCGCGGGGCCCCGCCCGGCGATCGTGGTCGGCATCGGTATGAACGTCAGCCTCACCGCCGACGAACTACCGGTCCCGCACGCCACCTCGCTGCTCCTCAGCGGCGCCACCGATATCGACCGCACCCGCTTGGTGCTGTCCTTTCTGATCGAGTTCGCCCGCCGCTACGCCCGGTGGCAGGAATCCGGATGGGCCGCGGAGACGCTCACCGACGCCTACCGGGAACGCTGCGCGACGCTGGGCTCCCGGGTCCGGGCGGAACTGCCGGGAGGCGGGGTGCTGACGGGGATCGCGCGCGATATCGATTCGGCAGGGCGACTGCTGATCGAGGACCGGGCGGTCGCGGCGGGAGATGTGACGCATCTGCGGCCCGGGGACTGAGAGTTCCCGCGGGGAGGCCGGGTTTCATAGGTCGGGCGGTCCGGGTCGACGAGGCGGAGTTGGTTGTGGGGGTGAGGGGTGGGGTCGTTCGTGGGGGTGAGGGGTGGGGTCGTTCGTGGGGGTGAGGGGTGGGGTCGTTCGTGGGGGTGAGGGGTGGGGTATGGGGAAATCACAAATATAAAGACCAGTGAAATC
>NZ_JBKOOL010000236.1:0-6550 GCF_046764065.1 Nocardia sp. NPDC002869 | reverse complement strand
CGATCGAAACCGAGGCCGCCCGCCGTCTAGCAGACGACCTCAACAGCTAACCGATCAGGTTCCCCAACACTTTCTGAGGCCGGCACCGGCGCGCGACGGCGAATCATGAGGTCGTCCGACCGCGCGCGGCCGGGCGCGGGCCTCTCAGAAGTCGAAACCACCGCCATCGAAGCCGCCGCCGTCGAACCCACCCCCGTCGCCGCCCCAATCGTCGTGGCCGCCGGCGTCGCCGCCCGGTCCGCCGTAATCCTGATCTCCGGCGGCGAGTCCGTCCGCATAACCCTCCCCGAAGCCCTGTTCGAAACCTTCGGCGCCGTAACCCACGCCGGCCATCCCGGAGAACAGTGAGGTGAACAGCAGGGCCGAGCCCACTCCCCAGGCACCGGCGATCATGGCCGGTTTCCACCAGGGCTCGGAATACCAGCCGGCCGGAACCGGCCGGCCCGCGACGCGCCCGCCCGGGTAGTAGTTCGGCGTCCCGGCCGAAGGACGCGGGGACGCGGCGATCCGACGGTTGTCGAAGTCGATCACCCGGTCTTCGCTGACCTCACCCGCGCCGGCCTGCCCCGCCAACTCGGGTACGGCCGGGCCGGGATCCATTTCCATGGCGATCCGGGCGGCCCGGATGTAGTAGAGCCCCTCGAGCGCGGTCTGTTTCGCCAGCCGGGCCTGGACCGGGGACCTGGCCTGGTCGACCTGCGAGCCCGCCGCGGTGTGGCGTTCCGCGGCGTCGGCCAGTGCTTGCCGCGCGGCCGGGTTGCTGCCGGACAGGTGGTAGATCTGACCGCCGAGGCGCTCGTTGACCTGGCGGGCCTCGGCGAGCGCATCGGCCAATTCGGTCGCGGCGCGCAGACTGTGCTGCCGGGACCGCCACACCAGGATCGACGCCACCAGCACGACCGCCACGGCGATCAGTAGCCATTCCATGGTCACGCACTCCTCTTGTCGGCGGAGCACCGTGCCGACCAGCGTACTCGCCGGACAGCGGCCCACAGCCCGGCCGGACCGGCGGGCACCGCGACGACCACGCGGCCGGCTACGACCCCTGCCCCGGGTGCGCCGGGCCGGGTCACCGGCCGGGTTCGTCGATCATGAGTGACCAGGCAGCGGCCGCAGCGAGGCCGGCAGCCCGATCTCGGGGGCGAGTGCGCCGTCCTGCCCGAGCGCACGGAAGTCGTCCGCGACCGGATCCGGGTCGAGTTCTCCCGCCCGCACCGCCTGATAGCGGACTTGCGACCACACGAAGGTGTCCAGATCATCGAAGCGGGTGCCGCCTTCGAGAACCTCCTCCTCGTGGAACCAGATCGCCACCTGCCCGCTGGTGAGCATCGTGTACAGGTTGCCGCCGCCGTCGGCGCCGAGGGTGTACACGTCGTCGTCGGTGAGTTCGGTGCGGTAATCGCTGTCCAACAGCCCGCACTGGTTGGCAGCGAAATCGAACCCGTAGGACCAGTCGTAGATATCGAGGAACTGCGGCATGGTTCCGGACCGCACCCGGCGATCGAATCCGGCGAGCGCGGCGGCGGCGGTGGGGTCGAGCCGTTCCAGGAACGGCTCGACCGGCCGGACCGCGGATCGGGGGATCTCGACGCGCGGCCGGTCGGGGAACCAACGCGTCAGGTCGGCGTCGAGATCGCGCTCGATGTCACCGGTCAGGTCCGCACGGCTTATCGGCATCGCCGGATCGTATGCGGCCGGGTGCGGTGGCGCCACCGGCGCGACCACACCCGGAACCACGACGGCGGGCGGCGGAAGGGCCGTGCGGGCGGGCGGGCAGAATATGCGCGGTGAGCGCAACCTTGCAGGCCGGCGGACTGTCGGCCGGACACGCCGAACGCACCCTGTTCGCCGACCTCGATTTCACTCTCGCACCCGGCGACGTGGTCGGCCTGGTCGGCGTCAACGGCGCCGGCAAATCGACGCTGTTGCGCATGCTCGCCGACGGCGCCCCGGAGGAGGGCACGATCACCCTGAGCCCGCCGGATGCCACTGTCGGCTATCTGGCCCAGGAACCCGAACGGATCGACGACGAAACCGTGCTCGGATTCCTCGCTCGCCGCACCGGGGTCGCGCAGGCCCAGCGGGTCATGGACGCGGCCGCCGAACGCCTCGGCGCGGGTGGCGCCGACGACTACTCCCCCGCCCTCGAACGCTGGCTCGCGCTCGGCGGAGCCGACCTCGAGCAGCGCGCCGCGGAGATCGCCGCCGACCTCGGGCTCACCGGAAACCTCGCGGGCGGATTGGCTACGCCGATGACCGGCCTGTCCGGCGGACAGGCGGCCCGCGCCGGTCTCGCCTCGGTGCTGCTGTCGCGCTTCGATATCCTGCTGCTCGACGAACCCACCAACGACCTCGATCTGGACGGTCTCGAACGCCTCGAACGTTTCGTCACCGGGGTCCGGACCCCGCTCATGATCATCAGCCACGACCGGGAATTCCTGACCCGCACCGTGAACAGCGTGCTCGAACTCGATCTCGCCCAGCAGCAGATCGGCTTCTACGACGGCGGCTACGACGCCTACCTGGCCGAGCGCGAGATCGCGCGCCGGCATGCCCGTGAGGTCTACGACGAATACGCGGCCACCCGAACCGGGCTGGAAGCCCGGGCGCAGATGCAACGCAACTGGCTGGAACACGGTGTGCGCAACGCCCGCCGTAAGAGCAAGAACGATTCCGACAAGGCGGGCCGCAAAACCCGCGCCGAATCCACCGAGAAGCAAGCCGCCAAGGCCCGCCAGACGCAACGGCGTATCGAACGGCTCGATGTGGTGGAGGAACCGCGCAAGGAGTGGGAGCTGCGGATGACGATCGCGACCGCGCCGCGCAGCGGTACCGTCGTCGCGACCGCCGGTGCTGCCACCGTCACGCGCGGTGAGTTTACGCTCGGGCCGGTGACCACCCGGATCGACTGGGCCGACCGCATCGTCGTGTCCGGCGCGAACGGCTCCGGCAAATCCACTCTGCTGGCCCTGCTGCTCGGCAAACTCGCCCCCGACACGGGCACGGCGACATTGGGTTCCGGCGTACGGATCGGCGAGGTCGACCAGGCACGTGGCCTGTTCCGCGGGGACGCCACGCTCGCGGCCACCTTCGGTACGGCGATGCCGGACTGGCCGGATGCCGAGGTGCGCACCCTGCTCGCCAAGTTCGGCCTGCGCGGACCGCACGTCAACCGCGCCTGCGACACCCTGTCCCCCGGCGAACGCACCCGGGCCGCACTCGCACTACTCCAGGCCCGCGGCGTGAACCTGCTCGTCCTGGACGAGCCGACCAACCATCTCGATCTGGCCGCCATCGAACAGCTCGAGCAGGCCGTCGACTCCTTCACCGGCACACTCCTGCTGGTGACGCACGACCGGCGGATGCTGGACTCGGTGCGCGCGACCCGGCGCTGGCACCTGGCCGGCGGGCAGCTCATCGAGGAGTAGGTGGATGCCGAGGGCGGCCCCCGGCACCGTCCTCAGCGCCGAACGGGTTCGTCGATCAGTTCGGACGGAGCCTCCCCCGACGCGAACGCGGCCACCGCGGCCGGCTCGTCGCCGACCGGTTCGTGCGTCTTCTCCTCGGCCGCCGCCTCCTTCCCACGACCGTCGGTGAAGAACGAGAAGATCGCACCGAGTACACAGCAGACGAGCGCGAAGGTGAAGGCGGCGCTGAGACCGTCGGCGAACGGGTCGCTGATCAGATCGTCGGTACCTACCGGGCGGGCCGGGTCATCCCGAGCCCGGGCATGTGGGCGTTGCCGGCGGCGCAACCCTGGAAGCAGCGATTTTCTCGTGCGGCCCGGTGGTGGATATCGTGGATCCGAGCCGATGCCGCAGACTGACCGGTGATGGAACTGCCCACACTCCCCGACCTACCGATTCGTGACGTTCTCGATCATGTCGTCGAGACGTTGACCGAACGCGGGACCGCCGTGCTGGTCGCGCCGCCGGGGACCGGGAAGACGACTCTGGTGCCCTTGGCGCTGGCGCAGCGTGCCGCCGGGCGGGTGCTCGTGGCCGAGCCGCGACGGTTGGCGGCGCGGGCCGCGGCCGGGCGGATGGCCGCGCTGCTGGGCGAACAGGTGGGTGCCACCGTCGGCTACTCGGTCCGGGGGGATCGACGAGTAGGGCGGCAGACCCGCATCGAGGTCGTCACGTCCGGATTGCTGGTACGCCGGTTGCAGGACGATCCCGAGTTGACGGGGGTCGAGACGGTCGTGCTCGACGAGTGCCATGAACGGCATCTCGACGCGGATCTGCTACTGGCGCTGCTGCTGGACGCCCGGGCCGGATTGCGACCGGATCTGCGGGTGCTCGCGACCTCGGCAACCGTTGCCGCCGAACGTCTTTCGACGCTCCTGAACGGCAACCACGCGGCGCCGGTCGTGCAGGTCCGGGGTCGCACCCATCCGGTGGACACGACCTATCTTCCGGCGTTGCCACGGGAGCGGATCGAAGCACACGTCGCACGCGCCACCCGGGCCGCGCTCGCCGCGACCGCCGGCGATGTACTGGTCTTCCTCCCGGGCGCGGCCGAAATACGCCGGGTGACAGCGCTGCTGGGCGGGCTGGACGATGTCGATATCGTGCCGTTGCACGGCAGACTCTCCGCGACGGCGCAGGATACGGCGTTACGGCCCGGGCTCCGGCGGCGGGTGGTACTGGCCACCGCGGTGGCGGAGTCGAGTCTGACGGTGCCGGGAGTGCGGGCGGTGGTGGATTCGGGACTCGCCCGCACCCCACGGATCGATCGAGCACGGGGGCTGGCCGGCCTTGCCACCGTGCGGGTCTCGGCGGCAGCGGCCGAGCAGCGAGCCGGGCGGGCCGGACGGGAGGCTCCCGGGCGCGTATGGCGATGCTGGCCCGAATACGAGCACGGCACCCTGCCGGCCTATCCGGAACCGGAGATCCGGACAGCGGATCTGACGCGATTGGCGCTGGAGCTGGCGTGCTGGGGCACGAGCGACGGACAGGGCCTCACCTGGTGGGATGCGCCACCGTCCGGCGGGTTGACAGCCGGCCGGGAGGTACTGCGCGCCTTGGGAGCCGTCGGCACCGACGGTGCGGTGACCGACCGTGGGCGGCGCATGGCCCGGATCGGACTGCATCCCCGGCTGGCGCGGGCGTTGCTCGACGGCGCGGCCGTGGTCGGTCCGCGGGCGGCCGCGGAGGTCGTCGCTGTCCTCGACGACGACACCCATCTGTCCGGTGTCGATCTCACGGCCGGTCTGCGGATGCTGCGCCGCGAGCGGCCGGCGCGCTGGCGGCGGGAGGTGGAGCGGCTGGCCCGCTCGGTCGAGGGGCCGGAGGGGGACGACGATCCGGCACTCATCGTCGCGCTGGCCCACCCGGAACGGCTGGCCCGGCGGCGCGGTGCGGGTTCGAGCAGTTATCTCATGGCCGGCGGTACCGCGGTGACGCTGCCGCCCGGCGCCGGAACAGGCGATGCCGAGTGGCTGGCGATCGGTGTCGCGACGCGCGATCCCGGTCGGGCCGAGGGCGTCGTCCGGTTGGCCGCGGTCGCCGATGAACAGTTGGCCCGCCGAGCCGCATCGAACCTGCTGACCACCGTCGACGAGATTGATTGGACCGAGGGCGACGTGGTCGCGCGGCGTATCGAGCGACTGGGCGCGATCATCTTGTCGGCCACCGCCATTTCCGACCCCGACCCCGGGCTGCTCGGCGCGGCGATACGGCGCGGGCTGAACTCGACCGGTCCCGATCTCCTGTCCTGGAATTCCGCGGCGATCGCCCTACGGCAGCGCCTCGACTTCCTGCATCGCACGCTCGGCGCCCCGTGGCCGCCGGTCGACGACGCGTCACTGCTCGCCGCCGCGGACAGCTGGCTCGGCCCCGAACTCGCCGCCGCCCGCCGTCGCGCCGACCTGGAACGGATCGACGCCGGCCAGGCGCTGCGCCGCCTGCTGCCCTGGCCGGAGGCCGCCCGCATGGACGAGCTGGCTCCCGAACGGGCAGAGGTCCCGTCCGGCAGCCGCCCCCGGCTCGACTACTCGGCCGACCCGCCGGTACTCGCGGTCAAGGTGCAGGAAGTTTTCGGCTGGACGGATACGCCACGCCTGGCCGACGGCCGGGTGCCCATCGTGCTGCATCTGCTCTCCCCTGCCCAGCGCCCGATCGCGGTGACCGCGGATCTGACCTCGTTCTGGCGGACCGGCTGGCCCGGGGTCCGCGCCGATCTGCGCGGCCGCTACCCCAAACATGCCTGGCCGGAAGACCCGGCCACCGTGCCCGCCCATCGGGGCACCGCCCGCAATGCCCGGCGTGACCGGCCGGGACCTTCGCGCTGACCGCACGCTCCGGCGGCCGGCACGGCCCGCCGGCCCTCGCTCTCCGGGTACGCCGCCGGCGGCGACCGGCCGAGGGCAGCGGGGTGATTGCGCTGTGATTGCCGGTACGCGCAGACTTGGGTCCGGGCAACGGGTCCGGCTCAGCGCGCACCGGGAGGTCAGGGGTGACGATCCATCGCACGCTCACGCTCGTCGCAGCCGTGTTGCTCGCCGTCGCGGGCTGCGGTGACGATACCGGCACCCGGACCGGTGACGCAG
>NZ_JBKOOL010000235.1:0-6735 GCF_046764065.1 Nocardia sp. NPDC002869 | reverse complement strand
CCCCGTCCGGCCCGTGAGCCCAGATGACCGCCGGGTTGGCGGCAGCGGCCGCGGACAAAGTCCGCGATATGGCCGGTGGACGGAAATCGGACGAACCGGCCGACCCGAACACTCCGTGAACTCCCGTCGGCCGCCCTCTCCTCCGGCGGCCGACGGGCCGTTCGCCGTCACCGGCGTCGCGAACCGGAAGGTCGCCGACAGCCCCATGGCCTTGGCTTCGCCGGCCGGTGTGGACCGGGCCGCACTGAGCCCTCTTCATGATCACGGTTTAGTAACAGGAGGGGCGGGTAGCACGGCCGGTGTCGGCGCTCCGGGGCAGTAAAGGAGCGGAGCAGCGCAGGAGTGAGGAGCCGTGATGGCGAACGGATACCACGAGTCGAATCTCGAGTCGGAAGTGTTACCGCTGTCGGGAATGCGATTACAGTGGCGCGGCACCGACCGCTGCTTCCGGGTCACACAGCCGCAGCCGGGTGGGGAGATCGTGACCGAGGCCGGCGCGGACGAGCTGCTGTGGCGGCCGTGGTCGGGGCGCGCGGATATGGCCGTCGGCGTATCGGGTCCGATCGCCTCGAACACCCCGGGCCGATGGTGGGTGGTGTGGGGTGAATATGTGGGCGATCCGGTGATGGTCACCCTCGCCGATGGCGCTACACCCCCGGTGCGGATCGTGGGCGGGTTGTGGGTCAGCGAATGGAGCGGGCCCGAACAGGCCGCTGTGGTCACCACGGCGACGCAGCGCACCGACGTGCGATTCGCTCCGCCGTCGTTTCTGCCGCCGCCGCTGGCCGCTCTGGGCGACGGTGCGAGCGGCTGCTGGGTGCACGTGGAGACCCCGGCCGGCTTCCGGCGCCGCGGCACCGTCGCCTCCGCGTAGCCTGCCCCGGACCGGCATGCCCGGTCGGAATCCGTTCCGATGATCCGGGTTTCGTGTGCCCGGGCAGCGCCGCCGGTTTCTCCGCGGTCGTCGCGGGTAGCCGGGGACTCGATGAGCGGTGCCCCGGGGCACAGTGTGTGAGGAGACGATTCGCGCGTGTGGGATGTGTTGGTCGCGGGCGGCTGGGGACTGCTGGCGGGCTCATCGCTGCTGGTGGGCGCCCTGGTCGGGTACCTGGCCCGGATACCGGTGGCAATCGTCGCCAGTGTGATGGCCTTCGGCAGCGGTGTCTTGCTGTCGGCCGTATCGTTCGAGTTGATCGCCGAAGCCCACGAACGCGGCGGAATGGTGCCCACCGCGTTCGGCGCGATCACCGGGGCACTGATCTACACGTTCGCGAATATCGTGCTGGCCCGGCGCGGGGCGCGGCACCGCAAACGCTCGGGCGACCAGCAACCCTCGGAATCCGAACAATCCGGTTCCGGCACCGCGATCGCCCTGGGCGCGTTACTGGACGGAATCCCGGAGTCGATCGTCATCGGCACCACCTTGCTCGGGGGTGGCGCCGTCAGTGCCGTGACCGTCGCGGCGGTGTTCATCAGCAATGTCCCCGAAGGACTGTCCAGCGCTTCGGGGATGCGCCGGGCCGGCCGCGGCCCCGGGTATGTGTTCACCCTGTGGGCCGGTATCGCGGTGATCAGCGGCGCGGCGGCGATGGCCGGTTACGGCTTGCTCGGCGGTGCGTCGGCGACCGTGCTGGCCGCGATCACCGCGTTGGCCGCCGGGGCGATCCTGGCGATGATCGCCGACACGATGATCCCGGAAGCGTTCGAACACGCACATATCTGGATCGGCCCGATCACCGTGTCCGGCTTCCTGACGGCATTCGCGCTGTCCCAGCTCGGCCCCTGACGACCGCGCTCACCCCGTGGTCCCGTGCGGCGCCGGCCAGAGCGTGAGTACGGCAAGGCGGTCGGTAGGTTCCGTACTCTCCCTCTCAGCTCGAATCGCCTCTGGACCGAACCGTCTTTTCGGTGGGTGGGACTTCGACGCCCGCTCTCTCGGTGCGTACCACTAACCTCCGGGCCACGCCGCGAGGCATCGACCGGCGCCTACCCGCGCCACCATGGAGGTTCGATGAGCCACGGTCCGAATGTTCTTCCGACAGTAGATGTTTCTCCGGATGGCACGGTGCTGACCTCGGCGCCGGGGGACGCGCCGGTCGACCGCGGGACTGCCGCGGCGCGGCGGGTGGTCGACGCATTGCTGCGCACCGACCGCGCGTCCGCGACGATGAGTTCGCCGATCGGAACGCCGGCCCCGTCACACCGGCCGTACACCGCGTCCGCGAACAGCTCCGCCACCTCGTCGAGCGCGCCCCGATCGATCAGATGGGAATAGGCGAGGATCAGGACTCTGATCGCCTCGATCGCGGCCGGCCGGGTGATCGTGTGCTCGAGATCCATGGAGACAAAGACACCCAAGTTCTCCGCCTCCGGATTCCTGCCGGATGTGCGGTTCTTCGGCGCCACATTCTTCACCTATGTGGGCAAGGCGTTGAGCTACCTGATGGCCACCCCGGAGCGGCCCGACGATTTCGACAACACCCTCGTCCGCGGGTTCGGCACCGAGGCATCGCCGGAGGACCGGGCGGAGTTCGCGCGCCGATTCGGGGCCGAGCTGCTGGAGGGTTACGGCTCGTCCGAGGGCGCCGGGTCGGTGCAGCCCGGCCCGGACACACCCGTGGGCGCGCTGGGCCGGCCGGCGCACAGCGATATCGTCGTCGTGCACCCGGAGACCCGGCGTGAATGTGCCCGGGCGGAACTCGACCGGCACGGCCGGGTTCTCAACCCGGACGAGGCCATCGGCGAGGCGACTGGATCCGCGTGGACGGGGAGAACATCTCGGCGCTGCTGATCGAGCGGATTCTGCGGCGGCACCCGAAGATCATCGCGACCGTTGTGTACGCGGTGCCCGACCCGCGCTCGGACGATCAGGTGATGGCCGCGATCGAGGTCGCCGAGGTCTCCGACTTCGATCCGGACGAGTTCGCGGAGTTCCTGGCCCGTCAGGACGATCTCGGCACCAAGTCGGCGCCCCGGTTCGTGCGGGTGTCGGCGAGATTGCCGGTGACCGGGTCGAACAAGGTGCTCGAGCGGGATTTGCAGGCGCAGATGTGGCGTGGTGACGAACCGGTGTTCCACCGGGTGGGTCGTGGGACGCCGAAGTACGTACCGCTGACCGAAGCCGACGAGCAGGCGCTCGAGCGTGAATTCCACACGCACGGCCGCGCGAGATTCCTGCCGGGAGCTACCCGTCCATGATGCGCTTCCCGGGAAGTCCGCGGCGCGGCGTGCGTGCCGGTGTATGCGCAGGAGGCAGGGTATGAAGCTCGGTGTGGTGATCCCGGTCGAACTGGGGTCGAGTGGTGAACCGGAGCAGATCCTGCGCCGGTCTCGGGTGGAGGCGTGAGGAGGTCGAGACCTGCGGGGGACGGTTCGATCGTCGCGGCGAGATCGCCGACGAGGCCATTGCGGTGATGCGCGCGCTGTGGGCCGGACGTGACGGTGTGGACTTCGCCGGCGGGGAACTGGATACGGCGATCGGCATGATGAATGCCGCGGCTGCTCGGGCCGAGCGGGACCCCGCGGAGATCTCCCTGGTGCTCGGAGCGACGTTGCGGCGCGTGGACGAGGCGGCGCTCGACCGGGCCCGCGGACTGGGCGCCGATCGGATGATGCTGTCGGCGTCGCGTCGCGTCACCTCCATGGATCTCGTGATCGAGGAGATGGCCGAGTGTTCGAAGCGGCTGGGTCGCGGAATATTTCGAGGTCGCGGCCGCAGCAGCGGTAGCGGGTGCGCCGCCCGCGGCGGGTGCGGCCCGGTGGCACCGTCCGTGTGGTGCGGATAGCTTCGTTTCATGCAGGACCACCTCGACGACCTCCGCTTCGCCCATGTGCTCGTGGACACCGCCGACGCGGCGAGTATGGACCACTTCAAGGCCCTCGACCTCGATATCGAGACCAGACCGGATATGGCCCGATGGAGCGACACCCAGGCCGCGGTGGAAAAGCTGGTCCGTGGACAGCTGCAGCGCGCCCGCCCCCGCGACGCGGTCCTCGGTGCGGGGCAGGGCCTGGACGGCACCGGCCCCCGCTGCTGGGTGGTCGACGCCATCGACGGCCTCGAGAACTATGCGCGCGGCGTTCCGGTGTGGGCGACGCAGATCTCCCTGCTGGAGGTGTCGGGAGGCGACTACCGGCCCGTCGTCGGCGTCGTCTCGGCGCCGGCGCTGGGCCGCCGCTGGTGGGGCGTGCAGGGCCACGGTGCCTTCACCGGCCGTAGTCTTTCCTCGGCCTCCCGCCTGTGTGTGTCCCGGGTGTCGAAACTGCCGGACGCGTCCTTCGCGTACTCCACCCTCACGGGCTGGGAGGAGCACGGCCGGCTGAACGGCTTGCTGCAGCTGTCCCGTGCGGTCTGGCGCACGCGCGCCTACGGCGACTTCTGGCCCTACATGATGGTCGCCGAGGGGGTGGTCGACGTCTGCGCCGACCCGGCGCTCTCCCCGGGCGATATGGCCGCCGGCGCCGTCATAGTCACCGAGGCCGGTGGGAGCTTCACCGGCCTCGATGGCAATCCGAGCCCCCTCGGTGGCAGCGCGGCCGCGTCGAACGGCTTACTCCACGGGGAGCTGCTGGAGTATCTGAACGTGCGCTGAAGCCTGCACCCGGCGCGCGGTCACCGTTGCCGGCCCGAACGGTGACCGTCTCAGTGGGTGGTGGTGCCCTCCAACCGGCACAGCGACCACGGAAGCGCGTCGATCGGCACGCCGGTACCGGTCCAGCCGACGCGGCCGGTTCTGGACCCAGGGGGGAGGCCCGGATCGGTGGCGAGGAGGACGCGGCCCTCGTCGTTGACGAGTACGAGAGCGGGGCCCGCGGCGCGGAACCGGGGAAGCAGGACCTCCTGCATCGCGCCGACCGGCACATCGGCGCCGGCTACTCCGAGGAACTGTCCCGGCGCGGTGGTGACCGGCACCGCGAACGTGCACACGTATTGGTCGGTGCAGGCGAAATCGATATAGGGTCCGTGCACCCAGCGGCGCCGCTCGTCACGCGGGATCACATACCAGTCCATCTGGGTGTAGTCGTAGAAGTATTCGCTGAGCGGGTTCAGCTCGGGGTTCAGCCGCTGGGGTCCGTGGGCCGAATGCACCTGCCACCACTCCAGGAACCGCGGCCGGTCGGCGAGTACGCCGTCGGCGATGACCACGCCCGCCCCGTCGAACAGGCCGCCGACCTGCTCGAGCTCATGGGCGATGGGTTCGCGCAGCCGCGCCAGATCGGTCGAACGGGGGGCGGACCGCCGGTTCGCGGTGGCCTCGTCCCATACGCGCGTCAGCGCGGTCCCTATCGTGGTCAGCGATAGAAAGATCTGCTCGGCCAGCTCTGCCACGACGGAGGCGAGCGATTCGATGGTCGGAGGTCTTGGATTGTCCGTCATCGATCACTGAGCTCCATACGTAGGGCGACGAGTCGACGGATGCGGGATTCACTATGCGATTCTGCCAGTTTCCGGGCCTCGACATCATCCTCCCGTTCGATGGCGCGTACCAGGTCGCTGTGGACCGACGCCTCGGCGGCCGGATCGAGCTCCAGTCGCGGCAGCCAGATCAGTGCGGAGAGTTCGGCCTGGAGGTCGACCTGGGCGCGGGTCAGCCTGGTGGACTGCGCGCACACGGCCATCTCGATATGGAAACGGCTGTCGGCCCGCCGGGCCGCGATCGGCTCGGTGCTGGTCCGTAACCGGTCGGTCAGGGCATGGAGCCGGGCGATATCGGCCCGGCCGCCGCGGCGGGCGGCGAATACCGCGGACGCGCCGGCGATGGCGAACTGCGCATCCCCGAGGTCACGTAATTCCGCGAGACTCATCTGCTGCAACCGTGCCGACGCGGTGTGCTCCAGGGCCTCCGCTGAGGAACAGATGAAGCTGCCGCCCCCGCGTCCTCGTTTGGTGCGGACGATGCCCTGCTCGCGGAGGACGGCCAGTGCTTCCCGCAGCGTCATCGTCGATACGCCCAGCTGGTCGGCGAGGGTCAACTCGCTCGGCAACTGCTGGCCGTCCACCATCACCCCGAGGCTGATCGCCGCGGACAACCGCTGGACCACGGCCTCCGTCTTCGGACCACTGCCCTCCAGCGGTGACAGAACAGCGCTGAGCGCGGTCAGGCCCGCGCGCTCCTGCTGGGACAACGCGACTCCTCTGGTGCACCGGTATATGCATCGATCCTAGGCCGTGCAACTTGAAATATGAACTATGGAGTCAATAGAGAGGCGGCGCCGCCCCGGGGCCTCCGACGACAAATCGACGCTCCAATTCGACTAAGCCATTGAACTATGACTTCAGAGGTATTAGATTAACTCAATGGCGTCACCTCGGGCGTCACCGGTCGATCAGGAAAGGGACCGACATGCACGAACACCCGTCTCGCGGCGTCGAGAGCCCGCACCGGGGACCTCGTCAGGGCGCAGAATCACCCACCGGCCTGGCACTCACCACGCAGCGGTTCGGAAGCTTCGACGGCCCGCCGCCGAAGGAGAAAATGTGCCGGACGGAGGTCGACGGGCTTCGCGCCACCTGGCGGATGCTGCGGGATCACGCCATCGCCATCGTCGTGGTCGAGAAGCTCGCCGACGCCTCCCCGGTGGTCTGCTTTCCCTCCGGCAGTTATCCGGATCTCGCGCGAGCGCGCGAACTCTATCCGGAACTGGCCGGACTCTGGGATGCGATCCGGCACGAATTCTGGGGGCGGCTCATGTCGCCGCTGCCGGCGGGCCCGGGGGCTCACGCCTGGGCATGAG
>NZ_JBKOOL010000234.1:0-6768 GCF_046764065.1 Nocardia sp. NPDC002869 | reverse complement strand
CGGCTTCGGGCGCTGAGGGGGTACGCCGGGCCGCCGGGTCCTCGGTTCAGCCGGCCACCGACCAGATGCGGGCGGCGGCGTCACTGGCCAGTTTCGCGATGAGCAGTTCGCGTGGGATCGTCTGGCCGGTGAGGTGATCGAGCGAGGGGACCACCACGTGATGGGCGTCCGCCCGCTGGAGTTCCCGGGTCAGTTCGGCGAACGCCGTCCCGTCGCCGGGACGCGATTCGTGGAACGTCGCGGCGAAGCACAGTCCTCGGGCCTCGGCCAGCTCACGTAGCGCGGCCTCCATATCGTCACCGTCGCCCGCGGCCAGATCGTCGCGTAAATACCCGTATACCAACGCTTCCACCCGAACCTCCTGAATCCTTCCCCACACGGGGGCGGGGAACCATTTCCTGCTCCGGGATCTCCTCCCCGCATTCGCGGGGGTGTTGCTTGAACCGACACGGAGCCGGTCCCATTCGAGCATGACCGACCCGTGACAATGGCAGAAGAGGTCATGCGGGGGACATCTGGATGCCCTCTGGGGTCCACGGAAAGTTTGCTGGTGCAATACTGGCCGCGTGACTGCTGCTGAAGATCGTCCGCTGTGGGCCATCCGGATGCGCTCGGAACGCGATGCGCGTGGGTGGTCACAGGCGGACGCCGTCCGCGCCCTGCGCGCCAAGTCGTCCCACAATCTCCCGACCGACAGCACCCTCCTGCGCAATTGGCGGCGTTGGGAATCCGGCGAATCACGACCCGACGATTTCTACGCGCCCCTCATCGCGTCGGCCTTCGATTCGGTGGCCGCCGCGTTCTTCCCGAAGGCCCGGCCGAGCCGCGACGACGAATTGCTCACCGCCACCGGGATGGACACGCTCGAATTCATGGGACGCCTTCGGATGTCCGATATTTCGACGGCCACCCTGGACGCGGTGCGGATCACCGCGCAGCGGCTGTGCTGCGACTACGCCTCCACCGATCCGCACGAACTACATCTCGAGGCCGCGGGCTGGCTGCGCCGGATCGCCGCGCTGCTCGACAGCCGGCTCACCCTGGCCCAGCACAAAGAGGTCCTGGAGCTGGCCGGCTGGGTGGCCCTGCTGCTCGGCTGTCTCGAATACGATCTCGGCCGGCGCAGCAGCGCCGAGGCCACCCGGCGGGCGGCCCGGTCGCTGGGCCAAGAGGCCGGGCATGCCGAGATCATCGGCTGGAGTTCGGAACTGGCGGCTTGGTTCGCCCTGACCCAGGGCAATCATCGCGGGGTGATCCAGGCGGCCGAGGCGGTTCCGGCCGAATGCGCGGCCAGCGGGGTCGGTGTGCAGCTGGCGGCCCAGCGGGCGAAGGCGTGGGCGCGGCTGGGCGATCGCACGGCCGTGGACGCGGCGCTGGCCGAGGGCCGCACCCTGCTGAACCGGCTCGGCCACCCCGACGATCTCGACAATCATTTCGTCGTGGATCCGCAGAAGTTCGACTTCTACGCCATGGACTGCTCCCGGGTCGTCGGCGACGATGCGCGCGCCGAGATGTACGCGCAGGCGGTACTGGCCGACTCGGTCGCCCTGGACGGTTCGGTGCGCAATCCGATGCGGGTCGCCGAAGCCCACCTCACCCTCGCCGTGGTCGCCGCGCGCGGCCGCGATCTGGAACTGGCGGTGGCCCACGGGCGGCGGGCGTTCGAGGCGAGACGGCGGTCCCTGCCCTCGCTCCTGTGCATCGGCAGCGAGGTGGCGCAGGAACTGATAAACAACTTTCCGGGCGACCCGCGGACCCGCGCCTTCCTGGACGAGCTCCGGTCGCTGTCGGGCGTCTGAATCCACCTCGGCTGCGCCGGAGCCGGCGCACGGGGGCGGCGGACCGTCACGCACGGCAGCCCGGGGGCCACCGGCCCGGCGCAGGGTCACTCGGGAACCCGGATCCGATACGACCCTCGGCCGCGGGTCTCTCCGGCTACCGAGGCGCGCCGGACGGACGGGCTACCCGGCTCGGTAATCCGGCACTGGTGGCCGAGGGATCAGCACGGTCCACGGACCGGCACCGCCACGGCTCACCGGTGCGCCGCCTCCGCAACCCGGGCCGGGCCGACGGTCTCGGACGGGCGGACGATCCGGAATGCCGCCCTTCGTCGTCCTGATGGCCGCGTGGCTCACACGGCTACCGATGGGCAGCATCCGGCACCCGCGGCGGACACGGCGTACCGGGCAAGGTTTGTAACTCGAAGTGCCACCATTCGTTGTCGAAGGTCCGGCACAGCCCCCAGCGGTTGCCGTTGGCCTCCAGCCAGGCGGCGCCCTCCCGGGGCGCGATATCGACGGCCCGGCCGGTCACATGGGTGGATTCCTCCGGGGGCAGCACCCAGCGCCGGGTTTCCTCCGGGCTGCCGTAGGTGCGCAGCCCCTCCTCCCACATCGCCCGCTGCTCCTCGGGCGAGCGGTAGCCCGAGTTGATCGTCATCGGCACACCATGGGCATGTGCCTCCTGTTCGGCCATGGTGTAGGCCAGGGCCAGCAGCGGGTCCAGGCCCTCGGTGCCCGCCGCCGCCACCTCGGTGAGCGGCGGGACCGGGAACGCGGGCGCGGCGGTGGCGGGCGCGGCGCCCAGTACCAGTCCGGTGGCCGCGGCGGCCAGGATCGCGGCCGTCACACCGGGGCGACGGGGCAGGACGCGCGCGGAGTCGATCATGGCGACGATCCTATCGGCGACACCCCACCGCTTCTGATGAAATATGGACTGAGCTGCGCAAACGTGACCTCGCAGCCATGTTCCTGTCATCTGTCGCCCGGCCGGATCCATGCGGCGTCGAACCCTGCCGCACTCCGTTCAACGCACCGACCGCAACCTTGCGAATGTCTTCATCAGCACCTGCGTGAGGTTGATGACCACCAGGCCCGCGCCCGAATCGAACGCCGCGGCGGCCCGCTGCTCGCTCGAGACGATATCGAGCCGGATCCGCTCGTGAGCGGCGACGGCCGCGTGGACCTTCTCGATCTCGGCCGGTACGGCCGGGTCGGCCGGACCGTGCGTGCCCATGGACACCGCGAGATCGGCCGGGCCGACCATCACCCCGTCGATCCCGGGGGTCGCCACGCTCACCGCCGGGTGGCGACAGCCCGCCGTGGATCCGACCATGGCGATGACGAGCGTTTCCCGCGCATCGGCGGCGAGGTGGTCGGCCGCGGTCCGCGTCCCGTACCGGCCCGCCCGGCCGTAGGTCGCGAAACCGCGGTCGCGGCGGCCCTCGAGGCGGTCGTGCCGAACGCGGTACACCCGCCCGGAATCGGAACTCGAGGCCGTACCGTTGGCAGAGTTGCCGAGGGAGCGAGCGGGTTCGGGCCGGGCAGGTGAGGTGCCCACGATGATGTCTGCCGCGGTGGCGGCACATGGGTTCGCGATGGCGGCGTATCGGTTGTCGGTCACCGGCGCCCGGTGACCGGTTCCTCACCCGTAGCGGGTGAGGAACCGGCGTGCGACCGGCCCTAGGGTCGATCCGGAAGCGTACTCACCCTTGATGAAGGAGCCGGAGATGGCCGGTACGTTGACCGTCTGGAAGTTCCCCACCGCCACCGCCACCGGCGCCGATACCGCCGTATCGACCTTGGATGATCTGCAACGCCGCGAGTTGATCACCGTGCAGGACGCGGCCGTGGTCAGCTGGCCGGCGGACGCGAAGAAACCCAAGACCCGCCAGCTGCACAGCCTGGCCGGGCTCGGTGCGCTGGGCGGCGCGTTCTGGGGCCTGCTGTTCGGGTTGTTGTTCTTCATCCCCCTGATCGGCGCCGCGATGGGTGCGGGTCTGGGCGCGATGTCGGGGTCGCTGGCCGATATCGGTATCGACGACGACTTCATCAAGAAGGTGCGCGACAAGCTCACCCCCGGCACCTCGGCGCTGTTCGCGTTGACTTCCGATGCCACGATGGACCGGGTGCACGAGGCGTTCCACGGCCAGTCGGCGGAGCTGGTCTCCACCAACCTGTCCCATGAGCAGGAAGCCAAGTTGCGCGAGGTCTTCGCCGACTGATCTCCGGCTCCCGCCCCGCAGGAGTGCCTGTGAACGCTTATCCACCGATTGCCGGGCACGGGATCGTGGGCGGGCCGCAGACCGCGGCGCCGGTGTCCTCGGCCGCGACGATCCGGTGATGGATTCCGACCTGACCACTGTGCTGCACGGGCCGCTGTTCTCCCGCCGGACTCCACTGGACCGCGATAACGCCGCCAGCCGGATCAGCGCCTACATCTACGGCAACATCCTCGTGCTCACCGCCCTTGTCCCCGTCGTCACCGCCGAGAAACACCTCGGGCATCCTCCTCGTGGCCGGCACCGCCGTCTCCACCTTCCTGGCCCACAGTTTCGCCGAAACGGTCGCCCGCACCGTCCGCGAACAACACACCGCCACCGTCGCCGACCGGGTCCGTGCACTCCGCAATTCGGTACCGATCCTCACCTCCGCGGTGCTGCCCTGCGCCGTCCTCGCCGCCGGCTGGCTGGGCTGGCTCCCACCCCGGACCGCGCAGATCCTCGCCGAACTGGTCATCCTCGTGCGTATCGGCGGGATCGTCTTCGTCATCGGCAGACTCCGCGGCCGGCATCCCACCCGTGCCACCGTGATCACCGCGCTGCTGCTCACCCTCGCCGCCGCCCTCGTCGTGATCGTCAAAATCGCGCTGACCCATTGAGGCCGCCCCCACGCGACCCGCCGACACCGCAGCCCCTCGGCCTTGTGCGCTTGCGGCGGAACGCCTTCGACGGCAGCACCGGCGAGGTGGGCGCGAAACCCGGCAGCGGTCACGGGGAGCGCATCGAGCCGGGACGGTGGACACGGGCAGTCCGTAACCATGAACAGCAGTGACCTCGCCCGTATCGTTCACGAGGTTCTTCGCGCCGTCACCCGCGGCGAACCGGATGTCACGACGCCGGCGGCCTCGCTGACCGAACTGGGACTCGACGCGCTCTCCGACGGCACCGTGCTCGGTGTGCTCTTCGCCGCGACGCGGCAGGAACGCCAGTTCACCCCCGAAGAGATCGCGCTGCTCTCGGCTCTGGCCGACCACGCCTCGGCGGTGTTGCAGACCGCGAACATCCTCACGCAACTCCGGGAGTCGCAGGACCGCACTGCAGGTTCTTGTCCGCGAAGGTCTCGGTCGCGCTCACGAATACGGCGAGTTCCGTGGCGCCGGCAGCCAACGCCCTGTCGAGCCCGCGGCGATTCGGACCGCGACCATCCGCCTCGACGCCTACCGGACCGGCGAGGCCTGAGATACGCACCGGCGGGCCACCGGCTCACCCGGCAGTCTGCCCTAATTGTCCACGCTGAGCGCCTGGGTGCGGGCGCTCAGCGAACGGCCGAGCTCGCTCACCTCCGCGTCCATCTCGGGCAGCCAGGTCCGGGTGGCCGTACCGACGAATCGCTCGACCAGCGGAGTCTGCAGCACCGGTTTCAGCCAGCGCAGCGCGCCCGCCCACCCGGGCACATTGATCCGCTCGGCACGCCGCTCCATGCCCCGTTCGAAGGCGGCCGCGCACTCCCGCACCGTGACGGTTTTCTGGAACAGGGCCGGCAACGAGGCGAGCGCCCGCGCGGCCGCCGGCAGATCGGTGAACGTCTCCCGCACCAGCGCGGTGTCGATCCACAACATATGCGCCGACCCGACCGCGACGCCACGGTAGCCGACCTCCGCTCGCACAGCATTGGCGAACTGCTCCACTCCGGCTTTCGTCGCGGAGTAACCCGCCAGCCCGGGCATCGCTACGTAGGCGGCGACCGAGGATACGAACAGCACGTAGCCGCGACGTTCGATGACCGCGGGCAGGGCGGCGCGCACGGTATTGAAACATCCGACGAGGTTCACGTCGATCACCCGCCGGAAGGCAGCGGGGTCCACCGCCAGGACCGATCCGTAGCTGCCGATACCGGCGTTGGCCACCACGATATCGATTCCGCCGAACCTTTCGACGCCCCGCGCGACCGCGGCCTCCATCGCAGCCAGATCGCACACATCGGCGGTGACCGCCACGACGTACTCGTCGCCGCCCAGTTCCATGGCGAGCTCCCGCAGTGGGGGCGGATCGATATCGGTGAGCACCAGCCGCGCACCGCGCGCCCGCAGCCGCCGGGCGAGCTCCGCACCGATACCGCGGGCGCCGCCGGTGATGAGTACGACCTTTCCGGTGAAGGCGGTCATGACGTTGAAGGTTAGACCGGTCGGCCCGGTTCCGGAAGGGTTCGACCGCCGATTTCAGCGCCTGTGAGCGTGCTGTTATCCGGACGCCGGGTTCTGCCCGCCCCGGCCCGAATCGTGACCCGACCATCCGGCCGCGGGACATGGTGTCGACATCCCGCGCCGCGCGGACCATGGCCGTGTAGCCGGACGGGTCCCATCCGAAGCGTTCCGCGCCGACGCGCATGACACCGGACAGCAGCTCCACCGTGAGAGGCACGTCGCGGAAAATCTACAGTGAGAACTGTAGACATTCGCGAGCATGTGAGGTAGCTTCTGTGTCGTTGGTAGCGAAGGAAGTATCCATACGGCACGGGAGATGATGAACTGCCCGTGAAGTAAGACCGGCGGGCGCGGCCACGGGGCCAGTGAGCACGAAGGCCCTGCCGCCCGCCGGGCAGCACGATGAAGTTGCCCGGAAGAGTGAAATGAGGAGAAGGGAGGCGTTGCCCGTCGGGTCACCCACGAAGATCTGTGGTTCGGGTGATCGCCGACGTTTCGGTTACATGTCGGAAGACGAAGTAATTCCCCCTTTCAGTGCCCCGGCGCCAGCGGCGCCGGGGCACT
>NZ_JBKOOL010000233.1:0-6937 GCF_046764065.1 Nocardia sp. NPDC002869 | reverse complement strand
AAACGGCCGGAACCGTACCCGGCCGCGTTCGTCCGGTGCCCGCGCGGGCACCGGACGTCGCGATCGGTCAGTTACGGCCGAGCTGCTGCATCGCCGACCCTTCGGCGCCCCGCCGCGGCTGCTGCGGCTGCTGGGGTGGCAGCACCGCGGGCGCCGGCGAGGGCCGGGCGGCGGGCGGCGGGGTCGCCACCGGCTGCTGGGCCTGCTGTTGCTGCTGCTGATGGGCGGCGGTGAGCTGTTCGGCGAGCTGCTGGGGCAGGACCACCGGAAGCGGTTCGCGCACCGGCAGCGCGTCGGTTCCCCGCCGGATGATCGTCTCGCTGAGCACGGTGCGCGCCGCCACGACCAGCGGGCCGCCCGCCGCGGTGGAACCCGAGGGTCCCGCCGCCACCAGCCGGATCATCCACCGGTAACCGTCCACGCCGATGAAGCGCAGATCGGCGCCCTCGGTGACGGCCACCAGTTCCCGGCCCCACGGGCCCTTCTCCACCGAGACCCGGGCCCCGTCCTTGCGCAGCGATTCCGCCAGGTCGGCCGCGACCGTGCGCCACTGGCCCTTGGATTTCGGCGCGGCGTAGGCCGCGACGGTGATGCGTCCGTGCTCGGTGGCCAGATGGACCGCCTGCGGGGTGCCCTGCGGGGTCATCTCGACCTGCAGCTGCCCGCCCGGCGGCACCGGCAGGATCACCGAGCCCAGGTCGAGGCGGGTATCGGTGAAGTTCTCCAGCACCTCGGCGACATCGTCGTAGTCGTAGGGGCCGCGCCGTTGGGGTTCGGTGTCGGGATCGTCGATCGCGGCGTCGTAGGCGTCGCTGTAGGCGGCGCCGCCGTATCCGTCGTCGTAGCTGTCGTCGTAGGGCTCGTCGTATTCGGCGCGGTGGTACCCGCCGTCGTCGTAGTCCTCGTATTCGCCGGTCTCGTACTCACCCGTGGTGTACTCGCCGGTGTCGTTCCCGTCGCCGGATCTGCGTCCGCCGGATTTCCGTCGTCCGAACATGTCAGGCCTCCTTGCCGTCGGCGGCGTCCGCCCCGCCCGGCGTCAAACTCGCGTGTCCCCCGCTGGATCCGTAACCGCCCGCGCCGCGCGCGGACTCGTCGAGCCGGTCCACCGCCACG
Organism: Nocardia sp. NPDC002869; assembly: GCF_046764065.1. Classification (NCBI taxonomy): domain Bacteria; kingdom Bacillati; phylum Actinomycetota; class Actinomycetes; order Mycobacteriales; family Nocardiaceae; genus Nocardia; species Nocardia sp. NPDC002869. The sequence continues at coordinate 5,821 of NZ_JBKOOL010000233.1, read as the reverse complement.
AACTCGACCAGCTCCACCCGCTGCACCAGCAGCTGCGCGATCCGGTCACCGCGGCGCAGTTCGATGGGAGTGCGCGGATCGTGGTTGATCAGGCACACCTTGATCTCACCCCGGTAGCCGGCGTCGATGGTCCCCGGCGTGTTCACCACGGATAGCCCGGCCTTGGCCGCCAGCCCGGAGCGGGGATGGATCAGGCCCACGGTGCCCACCGGCAGCGCGACAGCGATACCGGTGCCAACCAGCACCCGCTCCCCCGGCTCCAGGACGACGTCCTCGGCGGTGCACAGATCCACGCCCGCGTCGCCGTCGTGGGCGCGCGTCGGCATGGGAATCCCGGGGTCCAGCCGGAGCAGCGGTATCGGTGAGAGTGCGTTCACGTCCGACCAGCCTACGCGCAGGCCCGGCGCGGGGGTCGCTTAGTGTTGAGTCGTGTCCGACCAGCCTCGACCCACCGAAACCGAGCGCCCCGCGGGACCGGAACCGACCGCCTGGCGCGAACGCCTCTGGGTGCCGCTGTGGTGGTGGCCGGTGGGCTTCGCCCTCGCCGGTCTGCTCGCCGCGGAGATCCATATGGGAGCGCCCGGCCTGCGGGCCTGGCTGCCGTATGTCCTGTTGTTCCCGGTGCCCGTCTGGGTGCTGCTGTGGACGAGCCGGCATCGCCTGGAAGTCACCCCGGACGCGACGGGCACCCCCGAACTGCGGGTGGGCCGGGCCCATCTGCCGGTATCGTTCGTCGCCCGGGCGACCGTGGTGCCCAGGAGCGCCAAGAGCGCGGCGCTGGGCCGTCAGCTCGATCCCGCGGCCTATGTCCAGCACCGGCCGTGGATCGGCACCATGGTCCTGCTGGTGCTCGACGACCCGGACGATCCGACACCCTACTGGCTGGTCAGCACGCGCCGGCCCACAGCGGTCCTGGCCGCGCTCGGCCTTCCGAGCGCGGATTGACCTCACGCTCCGCTCAGGCCGCGCAATCCATGCAGATCATCTGACCGCCTGCCTCGCTGGCCAGGCGGCTGCGGTGATGTACCAGGAAACAGCTCGAGCAGGTGAACTCGTCGGCCTGTTTCGGAATCACCCGAACCGTCAGCACTTCCTCGGACAAGTCCGCGCCGGGGAGCTCGAACGACTCCGCGGTATCGGATTCGTCGACATCCACGACGGCGGACTGGGCCTCGTTGCGACGAGCCTTCAGCTCCTCCAGCGAATCCTCCGACACATCGTCGGACTCGGTACGCCTCGGTGCGTCATAGTCGGTTGCCATGTCGTCTTCCCCTCGTCCTTACTCCGTATATCCGGACCGGCGTACGCCGTCTCTCGACCGCGCCCGCCGCCCCGCCGGTGGTGCACTTCACACCCGCACCGGTCCTCTATCAGCGCGAATCCGGTGGACTCACCTCCGATAGCGTCCGGACAACGCATGAGTTGCCCTGCTTGTTCCCGCGACCGATCGCCGATTTACTCATGGATATTTCGGTCTGGGCGGCCAGACAATAGCGGACGGTGCGGAAAATGTCGCAATCGAAACCCGGCCGTGTCGAAACCGCTGGGCAATCGATACGCCGCCCCGAGCGAGCCGTGACCGGCCCCGGTAACGCGCCCGGAGCGGCCTGGGTAGTGCGCGGCACGCGGGCCGGGGTACGTACAGTATCGACGTGGTTTCACTGATCACCGAAGGCAGACCGACGGATTCCAAAGGCCGTCCCTACCCGCGTCGACGGCCGCGCCCCTGGCTGATACTCGTGGTCGTTCTGATGGTTGTTTGCGCAGGTCTGTGGATCAAGGCACTGACCACCAACGATGACGACCACACGCCCATGGCCTGCAATTCGCCGACCCCGGCCACCGATCCCAAGGCCGCGCCGCAGCCGCTGCCCGGCCAGCGGGTCGGCGCGAGTCGCCTCGAGGATGTGGAACCCGCACCGACCGCGGGTACCCAGGTGCGCGTCCTGAACGCCAACGGACAGCGCGGCCAGGCCGCGCATGTCGCGGCCCAGCTCGGTGATCTGGGGTTCGGCAGCCCGCCCGGGGATCCTTACGGTAACGATCCGATATACGCCAACGGTGACCTGGAATGCACCGGCCAGATCCGGTTCGGTGAGAACGGCCGCCCGGTCGCGGCCGCGGTACAGCTGGCCGTCCCGTGCGCCGAACTCGTCGAGGACAAACGCTCCGACACATCCGTCGACCTGGTGCTCGGCTCGCTGTTCGGCGGCGACCTGCAGCCCAACAACGACGCCGAAGAAGTGCTGCGGTCGCTGCAGAACCCGGTGAGCGGGGAGAGCCCGGCGATCGACCCGGATATGCTCGCGGCCGCCCGGATCGCCCGCTGCTGACCGCGGGCGCCCGGGCCGGGGGTCAGGCCTCCGGAATCGGCGCGGCGACGCCCAGGCGATCGAGCAGCGCGAACAGTTCGTCGGCGATACCGGGCGCCGCGGCCACCACGAGTGCCCCCGCGGCGCCGGTCGTCGGCATCGGGGGCAGCCGCAGCACCGCACCGGCCTCGGCTGCGATCAGCGCGCCGGCCGCCCAGTCCCACGGATTCAGTCCGTGCTCGTAGTGCGCGTCCACCCGCCCCTCGGCGACCATGCACAGATCCAGCGCGGCCGCGCCGATCCGGCGGATATCACGCACATGCGGCAGCAGCTCGGCGACGCAGGCCGCCTGCCGGGTCCGCCGGGGGACCCCGTAGGCGAAGCCGGTCGCGACCAGCGCCAGCCGGCCGGAGCGCACCGGGTTGCACCGCAGCGGTGTATCGCGGCCGTCCGGGTCGATCCGCAGCGCCCCGAGGCCGGTGGCCGCGGTGTAGACCGTCGACGCCGCGATATCGGCGACCGCCCCCGCGACCGGTCGGCCGCCGCGCACCGCGGCCACCGAGACCGCGTACGCCGGAATCCCGTAGAGGAAGTTTACGGTGCCGTCGATCGGGTCGACCACCCACACCACGTCCTCGTCTGCCGCCGCGGCCAGGTCGCCGCCGCCCTCTTCGCCGAGAATGTGGTCGCCGGGTCGCAGCCGGGCCAGTTCGTCACGGATGAGCTGTTCGGTCTCGGTATCGACGACGGTCACCGGATCGGTCGGGGTGCTCTTGGTCCGCACTGCGGCCTCGGCCGAGGCAGCGGAGGCGAAGACTTCGCGACGGCGGACCCGGGCATGCGCGGCGGCGATACCGGCCAGATGGGCCGCGATCCGGCGCAGCACGGTGGCATCGGCGGGGGCGGGTTCGGTGGCAGCGGTGAGAGACCAAATCGATTCCGGCACGTCTTCCATCGGAGCACAGATCCTGCGATGAGGTCGTCCGGGCACGCGCATTACCCTTGTCGTGCACACCACACCGGCGGAGCCCGGCCGCGGAGGAGGCAGCACGACGCGGGTGGCCCGACGACGCCGTCCGGATCTCCTCGCGCGCGGCCGGGCCCGCCCGGAAACCGGTGCGACGCACCACGACATCAGCCAGCACAGGGAACGAGGAACCCGCATGTCCGTTGGACGGCACGCGTTCGGTATCGATATCGGCGGTAGCGGCGTCAAGGGCGCCGCGGTCGATCTGGACACCGGGGAGCTCGTGCACGAGCGCATCAAGATCGCGACCCCGCATCCGTCCACCCCGGACGCGGTCGCGGCCGCCGTGGCCAAGTTGATCGAGACCGCGGGCTGGGACGGACCGGTGGGTCTCACCCTGCCGTGCGTGGTCCTCGACGGTGTCGCGCACACCGCCGCCAATGTCGACAGATCCTGGATCGGCACCGACGCCCGGGCCCTGTTCGCGACGGCACTCGGCGGTCGCGAGGTGACCGTACTCAACGATGCCGACGCGGCGGGACTCGCCGAGGACCGCTACGGCGCCGCCCGCGATATCCACGGGCTCGTACTCCTGCTCACATTCGGTACCGGAATCGGTTCCGCGTTGCTCAACAACGGCTCCCTCGTTCCGAACACCGAACTCGGACATCTCGAGATCGGCGGCATGGAAACCGAGCACCGGGCCGCCGCCTCGGTCAAGGAGAGGGAGAACCTCGACTATCCCGAGTGGGCGGCGCGGGTCAGCACCGTACTGAGCGGCCTGGAGGACCTTTTCTGGCCGACAGTGATCGTGGCCGGTGGCGGGATCAGCCGCGATGCCGACCACTGGATTCCCCTGCTGACCAATCGCACCCGCGTGGTTCCGGCGAACTTGAAGAACACAGCGGGTATCGTCGGCGCGGCCATGGCCGTCGATACCGGGATCACCCCCTGAGGTTGTCCACGGCACGGGCCAGTGCACACTGGTCGGATCGTTACAATGGAAGCACCCGGCGGTGAGCCGGACCCCCGACCGGCGTTCAGCCGGTAAACCCGACAGACCGCTCCGCCGGAATACTACTCTGGCGTGACGCCGCACGAGACCGTCACGAAAGGGCGTACGTGGTAGCCACGAATACCCGTCAGACAGCCGAATCGGCCGACGCCGAGGCCACGGAAGTTCCCGCGGCACGCCCGGCCCGGAAGGCCGTGGCCAAAAAGGCCCCGGCGAAGAAGGCCGCTGCCAAGAAGGCTCCGGCCAAGAAGGCCGCTGCCAAGAAGGGAGTGGCCAAGAAGGCCCCGGCCAAGAAGGCGGGGAGCGCGGGCGCCCCGGGCTCGGGCGAGGAACAGCTCGACGACGATTCGCTGGATGTGGCGGATCTCGGCGACCTGGAGGTCTCCGAGGACGATCTCACCGACGAGGGCGACGAACTCGTCGCCGAGCCCGTCGGGGAGGAACCCGAGACCGAGGCACCCGAGGACGGCACCTCCGAGCCCACCGCGGCGGACAAGGCCTCGGGCGATTTCGTCTGGGACGAGGAGGAGTCCGAGGCGCTGCGCCAAGCGCGCAAGGACGCCGAGCTGACCGCGTCCGCGGATTCGGTGCGGGCCTACCTCAAGCAGATCGGTAAGGTCGCGCTGCTCAATGCCGAGGAGGAGGTCGAACTCGCCAAGCGGATCGAGGCCGGGCTCTACGCGGCGGAGAAGATGCGCGAGTTCACCGAGGCCGGGGACAAACTCCCCGTGGCCACCCGCCGCGATTTCAACTGGATCATCCGCGACGGGAACCGCGCCAAGAACCACCTGCTCGAGGCGAACCTGCGTTTGGTGGTGTCGCTGGCCAAGCGCTACACCGGCCGCGGGATGGCGTTCCTGGATCTCATCCAGGAGGGCAACCTCGGCCTGATCCGCGCGGTCGAGAAGTTCGACTACACCAAGGGCTACAAGTTCTCCACCTACGCCACCTGGTGGATCCGCCAGGCGATCACCCGCGCCATGGCCGATCAGGCCCGCACCATCCGTATCCCGGTGCACATGGTGGAGGTCATCAACAAGCTCGGGCGTATCCAGCGCGAGCTGCTCCAGGACCTGGGCCGCGAGCCCACCCCGGAGGAGCTGGCCAAGGAAATGGACATCACCCCGGAGAAGGTGCTGGAGATCCAGCAGTACGCCCGGGAGCCCATCTCGCTGGATCAGACCATCGGCGACGAGGGCGACAGCCAGCTCGGTGATTTCATCGAGGACTCCGAGGCCGTGGTCGCGGTGGACGCGGTCAGCTTCACCCTGCTGCAGGATCAGCTGCAGTCGGTGCTGGAGACGCTGTCCGAACGTGAGGCGGGTGTGGTCCGGCTGCGGTTCGGCCTGACCGACGGCCAGCCGCGCACCCTGGACGAGATCGGTCAGGTCTACGGGGTGACCCGCGAACGGATCCGGCAGATCGAATCCAAGACCATGAGCAAGCTCCGGCACCCCAGCCGGTCGCAGGTCCTGCGCGACTACCTGGACTGAGTCCCGGCAGCAGCACGCGCAAAGGCCCCTGAAC
>NZ_JBKOOL010000232.1:0-6990 GCF_046764065.1 Nocardia sp. NPDC002869 | reverse complement strand
CCCGCGGCTAGCGAGCGCGGGGCAGCCGGGCGCAGCTCAGGACGCCGCGGGGTTCACGTCCGCGGCGAGCGCGTCCGCCAGCGATGCGTGCACCGACAGCAACTTGTCGAGACCGGTGAGTTCGATGGGCCGACGGACGGCGTCGGATACGACCACGCGCAGACCGGCGCCGGGGCCGGCCGCCTCGGAGATCACGAGCAGCACGCTCAAACCGGCCGACCCGAGGAAACCGACCTCCGACATGTCCACGACCAGTGGGTCCCCGCCGCGCTGGGTCTCTTCGAGAGCGGCCTGCAACTGGGGCGCCGAAGCCATATCGACCTCACCCTGCACCGTGACGATCGCGGTTCCGTTCTGCGCCCGCACCGCTACATCGAGCAGGCGGGGCGCGCTGTCGCCGCTCATCGCCGCTCCTCCGGCTCGCACTTCGTCACTTTTCCACCTCTGCAGTATCGAGGCCCCGCCGCGCGGAGCGCGACCGGGGCCGGCACAGATCTTCGTAACGGAAATCTACCCGATCGCGAAATAGTAGTCACCGGCGCCGGCCGGGCCGTCGAATGCGTAATCCATGCCACGTTTGAGCCGGGTGCAGCGGTGATCACCGGGCGTGATCCACAACGCATCGGACTGCCGCGACCGGGTTCGGGAACCATCCGCGGGACCACTCGAATGCCCCGGAGACGAATGGGTATGGCTAGCAGTGAGCACAGAGTCCGACAGGACAGCAAGCCGAACGCCACGGACCCGGTACCGCCTACGCCGTCCGTCCGGCGAGACCTACAGGAGGCGATCAGGTGACGACGACCCGCCCGCCCGGGCTGGACAGTCCGCCGACCCGATGGGAGTTGCAGTTTTCGGCGAAAGCCGACCGGCTGGCCGAGGTCAGGCACCGGACACAGGAGTGGTTGGCGCACTGCCCGCTCGGCCAAGATCAGGCCTACGACGTGCTGCTCGCCGTGGGGGAGGCCTGCGCGAACGCGGTCGAGCACGGCCATCGCGGTGACGGCGGCACCATCCGGTTGCGCTTCGAGCGTGAGGCCGGCGGCCTGCACATCACGGTCGCCGATCACGGCCGCTGGAAGAGTCCCGACCCCGGCCCGGACCAGGTCCGGGGGCGCGGGATGGCCATCATCCGCGCGCTGGTTCCGGAGGTGGAGGTCATCATCTCCGCCAGCGGCACGACCGTCGAGATGCGGATCCCGCTGCCCCGGTGAGCTCCGCCCGGCCGGCTACCTCGGTCGAGTCGGTAGAAGCACGAGAAACCGAAATTCTCGATCGGCAGCACCCGCACCGCGGTGAAGCCCGCGGCGGTGGCCGCGCGGGAAGCGGGCCGGGCCAAGAACGCCTATGGAGCCTGCACCGTTTCCGCGCTCGACACCGTGCTGCGCGAGACGACGCCGCGGGTGGGGACCTGGATCGATACGTCGGATCTCACCGTCGACGAGACCATCGAGGCGATTCTGGCCGGTGCGCAGCCGGTCCGTCGATGAGTGAGGACCTTCGCGCACCGGCCCGTTCTCAGCGGTCAGCGGCGCAGGACCTTGCGGGCGGTCCAGTTGCCGAGGAACTGGATACCCTGCACCCCGGCGATGATGATGAGGGTCGCCACCAGCGTGACCTCCCAGTCGAACCGCTGGTATCCGTACACCAGGGCGAAATCGCCGAGCCCGCCGCCACCGACCGTGCCCGCCATGGCGGACATGTCCACGATGGCGATGATGACGAAGGTGTAGCCGAGGATCAGCGGGCCCAATGCTTCGGGAATGAGCAGCGTCAGGATGATCCGCAGTGGTGCCGCGCCCATGGCGCGCGCCGCCTCGATCACCCCGGGATCCACCGTGACCAGGTTCTGTTCCACGATTCGGGCGATGCCGAAGGAGGAGGCCACGATCATCACGAAGGCCGCCGCTTCGGTGCCGATGGTGGTACCCACCACTTCGAGCGTGACCGGGCCCAGCGCGGCCAGCAGGATGATGAACGGAATCGGGCGCACGACATTGACCAGCACATTGAGCACCCAGTTGACCGGGCCGTTGGCCAGCAGCCCGCCCTCGCGGGTGGTGTAGAGCGCGGTGCCCAGGAAAAGCCCGACGAGGCCGCCCACCACGAAGGTGAGCAGCACGAGATAGATGGTGGTGCCGATGGCCTCGGTGAGGATCGGCCGCAGTGTGTCCCAATCGGTCTGCATATCGGTCCTCACTACCGCTGATCCAGTTGGGCGATCACCTTCTCGACGGCCTCGTCCGGGCCGTCGAGTGCGAGGGTGATACTGCCGAAGGTCTTGTCCTGCAGAGTGCTCACTCCGCCGTACACCACCTCGAAGCCCACCCCGGCCCGGGCGGCGGTGGCGAGGGCGGGGCCGATACCCCGCGCGTCGTCGATATCGACCGTGACCAGCCGGCCACGGTGCAGTTCGTCGAGGCGGCGCAGTTCCGCGGGGGCGGGGCGGTTGTGCGACACCGTATCGACGAACGAGCGCGTGGGGGCCGATTGCGGAGTGGCGAACACGTCGAAGGTCTTCGCCAGTTCCACGATCCGGCCCTCCGCCAGCACCGCGACTCGATCGGCGACCGCCCGGATGACGTCCATCTCGTGTGTGATCACCACGATGGTCACCCCCAGTTCGGTGTTGATCTTGCGCAGCAGGCGCAGCACCTCACCGGTGGTTTCCGGGTCCAGTGCCGAGGTGGCCTCGTCCGCCAGCAACAGCGACGGCGAGGTGGCCAGCGCTCGCGCGATACCCACCCGTTGCTTCTGCCCACCCGAGAGCTGGTCCGGGTAGCTGCGGGCCTTGTCCGACAGGCCGACGAAGTCGAGCAACTCGGCGAGGCGTTCTCGGCGTTTCGCGCGCGGCCAGCCCGCGACCTTCAGCGGGTACTCGATATTCCCGGCCGCCGTCCGGGAGCGGAACAGGTTGAACTGCTGGAAGACCATGCCGATATCGCGGCGGATCTGCCGCACTCGTGCCTCCGAGACCCCGGTGATCGGGGTGCCGGAGATCTCGATGGTGCCGCTGGTGGGCTTCTCCAGGGCGTTGATGAGCCGTACGAGGGTGCTCTTACCGGCTCCGGAGTAGCCGATCACGCCGAAGATCTCGCCCTTCTCGATCCGGAGATCGATATCGGACAGTGCCGTGTCCTCGCGCTTGCCGGTGCGGAAGACCTTGGTCACCGCACGGAATTCGACCGCGGGGACCGCGGATTCCGGGCCGGTCGAGGTGTCGCTCACTTGCCGTCGCGGATCGTCTGCTGCACCCGCTGCAGAATCGGCTCCAGCTCCGGCCCTGGGCGCCGGACCTCGACCGAGGTGCCCTTGGAAGATTCGGCGAGGGCCTGCTGGACCTCGGCATCGTGCCAGATCTCGACCAGTCGCTGATAGGCCGGGTCCGCTTTGTCCTCGGCGCGGGTGACGAACGCGTTGATGTACGGTTCGGCGCCCGGGCTGGACGGATCGTCCTTGTACAGGGCCGAGAGCGGATCGACACCGGACCGTTCCAGGTAGGTGTTGTTGATGACGGAGCCGTCCACCGAGGCCAGCGACAGCGCGGTCTGCGCCGCGTCGACCGGGGTCACCTCACCTTGGACGCACCTCGGTCGATATCGGCGGGGGAGGGCGCCAGGGTGTCCGAGGACAGTTTCACCAGGCCTGCGGCCTCCAGAACGAACAGCGCGCGTGCCTGGTTGGAGGGGTCGTTGGGAATGGCGATCTCGCCGCCGGCGGGGATATCGGCCACCGACTTGTGTTTCTTCGAGTACAGGCCCAGCGGAACGATCTGGGTGGCCCCGATCGGGGTCAGGTCCGCATTGTTGGCGACATTGTATTCGCCGAGGAACTGCAGGTGCTGGAAGAGATTGACATCGATCTGCCCTTGCGCGAGGGCGATATTGGGCTGGGAGTAGTCGGAATAGTTCGTGATCTCGAGGGTGATCCCCGCATCCTGGGCTTTCTGCTCGAACACGTCCCACGCCGGATCGCTCTCGGTGGTCCCGATACGCACCACATCGTCGGAGCCGGCATTGCCGCCGCAGCCGGTGAGGGCGAGTGCCGCAGCGATGGTCAACGCCGGTATCGCCAGTACCCGTGGGAATTTCAACGCCTGCTCCCGAATGCTCGTGGCCGTATGGACTCGACCATCCAAGCGGCGGGTGCACGGACCCGGCCACGGTTGGGATTGTGCTGAACGAAATCCTGGCCGGAACCGGACGCGGCCGCCTAATTTGCGCACAATGCGAGGTCTGCGTCGTTTTGCCGTTGTTCCGGTCCTGCTCGCGCTGGCCGCGCTCCTGCCTGCCTGTGGTGCGGACCACGACCCCGGCGTGGTGCGGGTCGGCGTGAACGATCTGGCCCTGCTCGGCGCCACCGAGATCTTCCCGCTGAACCTCTACTCGAAGAAACACGAGTCGGTGGCCGATATCCCGCCCGGTGGCGAGATCACCCTGAACAACAATCCCGCCAACCACGTGCGGCCGCTGCTCGGGCCGGCCGCGGCGGGCTTGATCGTCCTGAAGGGCGGCGTCGACTGGGATTCGCGCATCGAGGATGTGGATACCGCGGCGTCCCGGGTCCGGCTGACCCCGATCGATCCGGCCCTGACCGCGCAGTAGCTGTTCGGACTGATCGGATTCGAGGTTTTCGGCCGCCTGGACACTGTGATCGAGGCTCGTGCGGCATATTTCGACCACCAGATGGCGGTGATGGCCGATTTGGCGGGCCTGCCCCGGTAACCCGTGGCCCGGCCGATCGGCGCGCCTACGGCCGGGTGCCCGGCCTGCCGATCCGGTGTCCGCTCCCCGCCGTCAGAGCCAGTGGCGCTCGCCGACCGCCGCCGCTTCGGCACCGCCATCGGCGAAGACGACCTGTCCGGTGACGAATCGATCGATTCCGTAACCGCCGGTCGCGCCCCCGGCGTCCGGGTCGGCCTCGGGGTAGGCCACCGCGGCCGCTTGGTCGCGGTCGAGGCAGGCCGCCACGATGCGCTCGTCCGCCGGTGCCGGCGACGACGTCGACGAAACGACCCGGCACGCGGCGCGGGGCTGCGTGCCAGCAGCGGCCGCACTCCCTCGAGCGTGGCCACCGCGCCGAAATAGTTCGTCTCGAACAGGCCGCTTCGACCGCCCCCTGCTACGGCCAGTACCGCGTCTATCGCCCCCTATTCGCCGACCTGCTCGATCAGCGCGCGTCGTCCGGCGGACACGGACGGCCCGGACTTCGGCATCGTCGATATCGCAGCCGAGGTGAGTATCGCGATGGTCTGTGCTGCCATTCCGGCCCCCGCCACCCCCTGCGCGACGCGGGCCGCGACGAGTTCGTTTGCGCTGTCGGCGGTCCCGCACCAGACCGACGCCGCGGTGCACGCCACGACCGCGGCGAGGAGTAATTGGTCGGCGAGCTTACCGGGATCACGGTGGATACCCGGCCCGTCCAGCGGCCCGGCAGCACCGGTCCCGGCGGACAGGTAAAGGGCGGTCCCGCGCAGCGCCTCGGGATGCAGGAACGGATCATTGTCGGCCCAGGGGCGGTCCTGTGGCGGGCCCCACATATTGTGTGGGTCTCCACCGCCGGCGCGGACCACCAGCTCGACGATGGCGCGGCCCTGGGGATCGCTGGTCCGGACACAGCCACTGTAGGAACCCAGCGCCCCGAAAGTGGCCGGGCGCGGCGAGTGCCAGCTGCAGCACGGATGCGGCCCCCATGGATATTCCGGCGAGCGCCGCGGCGCCGGTGCCGCGGAAACGGCCGTCGATCAGGGGCGGGAGCTCGCGGGTGAGGAAGGTGGTCCACCGTTGCCGTCCGAGTGCCGGGTAATCGGCCCACCAATCGGTGAAGTAGCTGCCCGCGCCGCCGAGCGGATTGACCACGGTCACCTGTTCGTCCCGGAAGAACTCGGTGAGATCGGTGCGCTCGAACCAGTTTCCACCGTCCGCGCCGCCGGTGATCCCGTTGAGCAGGTACAGCGTGGGCGCCGGCGCCGCGGGATCGGCCGGCGGCAGTACCCGTACCGGGACGACTCGGTTCATCGCGGCGGAGTACACCGCGAGTTCTACCGCGCGCCCGCCGCGCGGCACGCTATCGACGATCCCGGCCGCCGGGGCCACGGCGCCGGAACGATCAGGGTCCGGTGGTGCGGCCGTCCCCGGACCGGGCGTCATGGGCAGGAGGGCGGCGACGGCGGCGGTGACGAGCAGGGCCCGCCCCGGACGGCGCGGCCGGCGAGGGTGTGGCATCGCCGGAAGCTGATTCTCGTGGTGCGCGCGGCGCCGCCGAACCGGTGGATTCTGTGAAGCGGCCCGGCCCGGCCCGTTGTTTCCTCCGTCCGGTCCCAATGCCGGCTGGGTTCCGAGCGCTATGGACAGATGACTGGACAGGTGTAACCATCGGTGTACAGCCGAGAGTGCGTGGCTGTACCGACCGACGAGAGGATCCTGCGCATGAACGACCGGAAACAGGTGGGCGGAAACGGCGGTGGCCGGCGATGAGCACCCTGCATCCGTGTGAGCGCGTCGGTCTCGAATTCATCGACAACGCTCCGTTGCGCTTCAGCAACAGCGTGGACCTCGCAATCACGCCGGCCCAGCTGTTCGAGGTCCTGGCAGACGCCGAGTCCTGGCCGCACTGGGCGAGCGTGATCACCAAGGTCACCTGGACCACTCCCGAACCCCGGGGCGTGGGTACCACCCGGGTGGTCGATATGCGCGGCGGAATCGTCGGCGACGAGGAGTTCCTGGTCTGGGAGCCGAACACCCGGATGGCATTCCGATTCAACAGCAGCTCCACCGGTGCGCTGGCAGCGTTCGCCGAGGACTACCGCATCGTGGAGACTCCCGAGGGTTGCCGGCTCACCTGGACCCTGGCCCAGCGACTGGCCGGCCCCGCCCGGTTCACCGCCTTCCTCGCCACCCCGGTCATGAATCTGGCGTTCCGGCGTTTCCTGACGAACCTGCGCCGCTATACCGATCAGCGCTTCGCGACCGCGTCATCGTGAGCGGCCGG
>NZ_JBKOOL010000231.1:0-7084 GCF_046764065.1 Nocardia sp. NPDC002869 | reverse complement strand
CACGGGCACACCAGCCGACATCATCGACCCAACACCCCGAATAGCATGAGCGACACGCCCTTACACCGCCGGGTTCCCCAACACTTTCTCAGCCGCCGAGCTTGTATCCCCGGTGCAGTGCGACCACGCCGCCGGTCAGATTGCGCCATTTCACCCCGGACCACCCGGCATCGGAGACCCGGCGGCCCAACTGCCGCTGGTTCGGCCAGGCCCGGATGGATTCGGCCAGGTAGACATAGGCGTCCGGATTACTGCTCACCGCCCGGGCCACCTTCGGCAACGCCTTCATCAGGTATTCCATGTACAGGGTCTTGAACCCCGGAATGATCGGGGTGGAGAACTCACAGATGACCAACCGGCCGCCGGGTTTGGTCACCCGCAGCATTTCCCGCAGCGCGAGATCGGTATCGGCCACATTGCGCAGCCCGAACGAGATGGTCACCGCGTCGAAGGAATTGTCGGCGAAGGGCAGCGCCATGGCGTCTCCGGCGACCATCGGCACCTTCCGGAACCGGCCGGCGGCCAGCATGCCCTGCGAGAAATCGGCGGCCACGCACCACGCGCCGGAGCGGCCCAGCTCCACGGTGGACACCCCGGTGCCGGCGGCCAGGTCGAGCACCTGCTCACCCGGGCGCGGGCCGATGGCCTTGCGGGTCATCCAGCGCCAGTAACGGTCCTGGCCGGCCGAGATCACGGTGTTGGTCAGGTCGTATCGTCGCGCCACCCCGTCGAACATCGACGCGACCTCGTGCGGTTGTTTGTCCAGCGAGGCCCGGACCGATTGTGTTTTCACCACATCCCGACCCTAATGGGCACAGCTGGGCAAGGCCCATCGGCAGTCCGCGCATGGCCGCAGCGGAGGCGGAGGTACGCCTGATGGGCACGGGCCGGTCTGCGCATCCGGTCACGCCGAGCGTGACAACCGGGATCCGGTGCCGATCACCTCGGCGTAATGGTTCATGAGTTCGGTGCAGATGGCAGGCCATGTGCGGTGCAGCACCGATTTGCGGGCCGCCCCGGCGAACCGTTCGCGCACCTGCGCATCACGTAGCGCCGCGACCGTGCCGGGCAGCAGTTCGGTGAAATCCCGCACTGGAAGCAGATAGCCGTTGCGGCAGGGCGCGATCAGGTCACGCGGGCCGCCGGCGTCGGGACCGACGACCGGGACACCGGACGCCAGCGCTTCCTGCACGCCCTGACAGAACGTCTCGTGCTCACCCGGATGCACCATCACGTCCAGGCTCGCGTAGGCCCGGGCGAGCTCGTGGCCGCCGAGTTCGCCGGTGAAGATCGCGCCCGGGAGCAGACCGGCGAGTTTCTGCCGCTCCGGTCCGTCGCCCACGATCACCAGCTGTACCGAGGGCTCGTGGGCCAGTACCGAGAGCCGGTCCACATGCTTTTCCGGGGCCAGCCGGCCGACAAAACCGACCAGCAGTTTCCCGGTACCGCCGAGCCACTGTCCGCGCAGCTCTTCGCTGCGCGCGGCCGGGGTGAACCGCACCGTATCGACTCCGCGACCCCAGGTGTGCACTCGGGGGATTCCGTGCCGGGCCAGGTCTTCGACCGCCGCACTCGACGGCGCCAGCGTCCGGACCGCGCCCTCGTGGATGCGCCGGGTCCAGCCCCAGGCGGCGCGGGCCGTCAGACCCAGCCCGTAACTCTTCGCGAAACCCGCCACATCGGTCTGGTACACCGCCACCGCGGGCAGGTCCAGCCGCAGCGCCGCCGCCATCCCGCCCGCGCCGAGCAGGAACGGTGAGGCCAGATGCACCACGTCGGGATCGAAATCGTCCAGTACGCCGACCACGCCCGGCTGTGGCAGGCCCACCGGCAGCGAACTGATTTTCGGCACCCTCACCGCCGGGACCCGGTGGACCGGGAACCGCCCGTGGTGCCGAGGTGCGGGCGGCTGCCCGCGCGGCGTATCGGGCGCGATGACGAGCGCGTCGTGCCCGTGCCGATGCAGATGATCCAGCACTCGGAGTACCGAGTTCACGACGCCGTTCATATTCGGGAGAAACGACTCCGCAACGATGGCTACGCGCACTCGCTCAGTCTGAGCGGTGGCGGTCCCCCGGGACGCGTCGCCGATATGACGCCGGATCGAAGATCGGGCGAACACTCATCGAACCGGTCGCCGCCCGCATCAGCAGCCACAGTGCCGGCAGGGTGAGAGCCCAGGTGACGGCCAGTACCGACAGCGCCGGCAGAACAGCGACCCGCACATCGCGGCCCGCGACCCGGACCAGGTCGGGATCGGCGCGGCTGTATTCGACATTGATCCGCTCGCCCGCGGTGAGGTTGGTCGGATAGAGCACACCGACCTTCGGATTGTGGGTGACGCCGTCGGGGGTCACGTACATCACCGCCGAGCGCAGCCGGCCGGCGGACAGCACCTCGCCGGTGGTTTCACCCTTATCGGATTCGATCAGATAGTCGTTGCGCCAGGCGGCCAGGAACAGCAGCACCACCAGCACGCTCACCGATAACGCGGTGATCACCACGCCGACGCACACCTTGCGTAGCCGTTCGGCCCGGGCGGATCGGAGGGCCGGGTCCGGCGCGCGCACCGGTTCGACACCGGGCTCCGGGTCCGCGACCGGCGGCGCGACCATCTCTGCCTGCTGGGGCACGCTGCCTCCTCCGGAATCGTTCGTGGCCGGGCCGGCTGTGCCGTCGCGCGCACCGTCGCCCGGGTAGCCGGGGTGGCGCGGTCCGCGGCGGCTGGTTTCCGGCACCGCAACAGGCTAGCGGGGTCGGCTAGGGTGAGCGCTCATGGCCCGAAAATTCGGCTTCACGCTGTCCTATCCGATCCCGGTGTCCGAACTGCACGCCGCGCTCACCGGAGAAGAAATGTGGCGCGACCGGTTCACCGGCGCCCCGACGGCCACCCTCGACCTGTCCCACCCCGGTGGCCCGGGCACCGCCCGTATCCAGATGAGCGAAACGGTCCGGCAGGACAAGATCCCCGGCATCGTGCGCAAGGTGCTCAAGAGCGAACTGGTCGTCACCCGTATCGACAATTGGCAGGCCCTCGACGGGTCCACCGCGGCGGGGACCTTCGAAGGCACCTCCTCGGCCATTCCCTCGGAGATGAAGGGCACCTACGAACTGCGCCCCACCGCCGAGGGCTCGGAGGTGGTGATCTCCGGTTCGGTGAAGGTCAAGGTTCCGCTGGTCGGCGGGGCAATCGAACCGCTCGCCGAGCAGTTGCAGCGCGGGGTCGCCGAGAGCGAACGCAAGTACATCGTCAAATGGTTCGAAGATCGCGCCGAGGCCTGACAGTCCTCCGGGGCCGCGCGGTACGCGCGGCCCCGGACTTACACACGCAGTTCCGGCTCGGCCGGCCGGACCGCCGGTTTCAGAGTTCGGCGCCGGTCGGGTCCGTCGCCGCGGCGGCGGCCGTGGGATCGAACTCCTTCGGCTCGACCAGCACCAGCCAGTTCCCCGAATTGTCGCGGAGAACCGCTTCCACACCGTAGGGCCGCTCCGACGGGGGTTGGACGAAATCGACACCCTTCGCGGTGAGTTCCGCATAGGCCTTACGACAGTCCGGAGTGTTCAGTCCCAGCGAGCCGTGGCTGCCGCCTGCCAGCGATCTGCTGATCGCGTCGGCGAGATTCTCGTCCAGGGGCGGTCCGGGCAGCATCAGGGTGACCTCGAGTTCCCGGTGGTCGGGGTGGGCGACGGTCACCCAGCGGAAACCGTTGTCTCCCATCTGGATATCGGCGGTCTCCACGAAGCCGAGGGTTTCGATGTACCAGTTCTTGGCTGCTGTCTGATCGGTCACGTACACGGTGACCAGGGAGACATTCGAAATGATCGGAGGCATGGTCCGAGACTATGGGCGGACCGGCCCGCCGGGCTTCTCCGAAATTGCGGTATCGCGGCGGCGATCGGACAACCCGTGCATGAAGATGTAGCAGCCCGGGATGCGGGGTGCGCCGTCGGCGAATTTCGCCTGGTATGCCGAAGGTGAAACCCCTACCAGTTCGGTGAACTTCCGGGAGAACGAACCCAGACTGCTGTAACCGACGAGCATGCAGACCTCGGTCACCGTGGTGTTGGTGGCCCGCAGCAGATCCTGCGCCCGCTCGATCCGGCGCTCGGCCAGGTACACCGCGGGTGTCCTGCCGTAGGTGGCCGCGAAACAGCGCAGGAAATGGTATTTCGATACCCCGGCGGCCGCGGCCATACCGTCGAGGTCCAGCGGCCGGGCGTATTCGCGATCGACGAGATCACGGACCCGCCGCAGATGCGGGAGCAGATCCCGCGGTAACCGGCCGCACCACCCCGGCGGCCTAACAGAAGGGCGCGAGGTCGTCGAACCGCATCGACGCCCGGCCCGCGGTGCGCCATGCGCGGGCGGTGAGGTCCACGTCCTCGTCGGTGACCAGATTGCCCATCACCCGGACCGCGGTGCGCTGCAGGAATTTCGAACGCATCACCGGTGGGCCGCCGATCGGGACCATCCGCGGATGGGTGGCCAGGCCGGCGATCCGCCGCGCCACCGAATAGGTGCGGCCGTATTTCGCGCGCAGCAGTTCCGGCCACACCCGGGTGAGGTCGGGCTCGTCCAGCAGACCGGCGAGCATATGCCCGCCCTCCAGGCCGTAGTCGATTCCTTCACCGTTCAGTGGGTTCACACAGCCGGCGGCATCGCCGAGCAGCGCCCAGTTGCGGCCCGCGATACCGGAGACCGCGCCGCCCATCGGCAGCAGCGCCGAGGAGACCGCGCGCACCGAACCGCTCAGTTCCCATTCGTCGCGCCGCAGCTCCGTGTAGTGCTCGAGCAGTGGTTTCAACGCGATATGCGAGGGCCTGCGTTCGGTGGCCAGCGAGCCGACACCGATATTCACCTCGCCGTTGGCCAGCGGGAAGACCCAGCCGTAGCCGGGTACCAGCTCGTTTTCCGCATTGCGCAACTCCAGATGCGAGGTGATCCACTGATCGTCGCTGCGGCCGGAGGAGATATAGGCGCGCGCCGCCACCCCGTAGGCGTAGCGGCGATGCCAGGTGCGGCCGAGCAGTTTGCCGACCGGTGACCGCACCCCGTCGGCCACGATCAGGGTGCGGCAGCCGATCTCATGCGAAGCCGTCCCCACCCGCACGGTCACCCCGGTCACCCGGTCGCTGTCGCGCGCCACCGCCACGACCTTCGCGCCGTCACGCATCCGCGCCCCGGATTTCACCGCGGTATCGCGCAGTTTGTCGTCCAGTTCGGTGCGCGGGATCGCACTGCCGTAGGTGGGGAACGAACCACCCGGCCACGGCAACAGCGCCTCGGCGCCGAAACCGGTCATCCGCAGACCGTGGTTGACGGTGTGTGCCCGCACCCATTCGCCCAGCCCGAGATGCTCGAGTTCCGCGGTGGCACGCGGGGTCAGGCCGTCACCGCAGGTCTTGTCCCGGGGGAAGGTCGCGGAATCCACCAGCAGCACATCGCGTCCCGCGCGCGCGGCCCACGCCGCGGCCGCCGAACCCGCGGGGCCCGCGCCGACCACCAGCACCTCGACGTGTGCGGGCAGCGCGTCCCGGTCGACTTCGGAAGGTGTGGCTTCGGGTGCACCCATGCGGTCAATAGTTACAGGCCGTCGGTAGTGATGTCGATGGCGGTACGGTGCAGGGTGACGGTGTTCATGGGCGTTCCGACGTGAACACGCTAGGTTCATCACCGTGGGGTCGGACGCGTCCTTGGGAGAAGGTATGAGCACATCTGCTGTGAGCGAAGCCGGCACGGTGGTGGCGGGGGTGGACCTCGGGGACCCCGCGCTCGCCGAGACCGTACGCAACGGCCTCGAGGAAGTAGAGAAACTTCTGGTCGAGGAGCTGTCCTCCGGAGCGGCCTTCCTCCAGGAGGCCGCACTGCACCTGGCCAAGGCCGGCGGAAAACGATTCCGGCCGCTGTTCACCATTCTCACCGGCCAGCTGGGCCCCCGCCCCGGTGATCCGGACCTGATCACCGCGGGCACCGTGGTCGAACTCGTCCATCTGGCCACGCTCTACCACGACGACGTCATGGACGAGGCCACCATGCGCCGCGGCGCGGCGAGCGTGAACTCCCGCTGGGGCAACAGTGTGGCCATCCTCGCCGGGGACTATCTGTTCGCGCACGCCTCCCGGCTGACCTCCACCCTGGGTCCCGATGCCGTCCGCATCATCGCGGAAACCTTTGCCGAACTGGTCACCGGCCAAATGCGCGAAACCATGGGCGCCCGCGAAGAGAGCGACCCCGTGGCCCACTATCTGCGCGTGGTCTGGGAGAAAACCGGTTCGCTGATCGCGGCCTCCGGCCGTTTCGGCGGGACCTTCTCCGGCGCGGACAGCGACCATGTGGAACGCCTCGCCCGCCTCGGTGACGCCGTCGGCACCGCCTTCCAGATCTCCGACGACATCATCGATATCTCCTCGGAGTCGGCTCAGTCCGGCAAAACCCCGGGCACCGACCTGCGCGAGGGTGTCCACACCCTCCCCGTCCTCTACGCACTGCGCGACGAAGGCCCCGACGGCGACCGTCTGCGCCGGCTCCTGGCGGAACCCCTGGAATCGGATGCCGAGGTAGCCGAGGCCCTGGAGTTGCTGGGCCGTTCCCGAGGAATGACCCGCGCCAAGGAAAAGTTGCGCGAATACGCCGATATCGCCCACACGGAGCTGAAGGCCCTCCCCGGCGGGCCCGCCAACGACGCCCTGGTCAAGTTGGTCCAATACACCATCGAACGGGTCGGCTGAGTATTCGGCCTGGTGGGGGAATGGGGCGGACACGTCCGTGGGGGTGAGAGGTGGGCTTGCTGGTGAAAGGCGGGATGCGCTTGCTCGCGGAGGCGGGGGTGGCTCGCTCGCGGAGTCGGGAGTGTAATCGCCTGCGGGGGTGAGAGGTGGGCTTGCTCGCGGAGGGAGAAGTGGGCTTGCTCGCGGAGGGAGAAGTGGGCTTGCTCGCGAAGGGAGAAGTGGGCTTGCTCGCGGAGGGAGAAGTGGGCTTGCTCGCGAAGGGAGAAGTGGGCTTGCTCGCGAAGGTGGGGAAGCGTGCTTGCTCGTGAAGGTGCTGTGTTTTTGGCGCCGCCTGCGGCGGCGCGGGGTTGAGGCC
>NZ_JBKOOL010000230.1:0-7122 GCF_046764065.1 Nocardia sp. NPDC002869 | reverse complement strand
ACCTTCGCGAGCAGGCCCACGTCCCACCTTCGCGAGCAGGCCCACGTCCCACCTTCGCGAGCAGGCCCACGTCCCACCTTCGCGAGCAGGCCCACGTCCCACCTTCGCGAGCAGGCCCACCCTGTGAAGCGTGCTTCCGATTCGGTCGGCGTCGGAAGCCGTGGCCCCCGACCAGGAGGCCGGTATCGGCGCCTGGAGAGCTCAGTGGCCGCCCGCCGAGCCCGTGGTGCTCTTGGAGAGTTCCGATTCGTGCCGAGGCGCTTCTACACCGGCGTCGACCGGGACCTGGACCACGACGTTCCCGTTGTTCTTGAAGTGGAAGGTGACGTCGTACGCGAGGCCCGGGATGATGTCCTTGGTGAGGCCGGTGATCTCGATGCGTGCGGGTGTGGTCTCGCCGCCTTCGGTCTTGATCGTTTCGCCGCTGGTGTGGGTTTCCGCGCCGGCCTGCGGGGTGGAGACCACGACCGTCTCGGAGGGGGCGATCTCGAGTTTGCCGCCTCTACCCGGGGTGATCTGGACGGTCCCGAGGTCGGTGGTGACGCCGGTGAGTTCGTCGGTGCCCACCGCGCCGTTGTTCACGATGGACAGCGCGAGCGCGGCCTTACCGCCGGTGGTGTGGGTGGTGGTGCCGCTGCCGGGGAACACGATGTGCACGTTGCGCAGAGCGATATCGCCGGCGTTGGCCGTGTTGCCGTTGATGGCGGCGACCTGTACGGCGGTCTGGGAGATCTGGCCGGCGCCGCAGCCGGACAGGACGAGCGCCGCACCGGCGGCGAGCGCGGCGGCCGCCACCATGCGGCGCCGCCGGGTCGGGACCGGGCCAGCGGCAGTCACAGCAGTCAGGGCAGTCACGGGTTGTCCTCCATGTCCGAGTGGGCGCACTCCAACTAGGCACTGTAGTAGTTGGGTTCGGGCCGGGGGAGCACCGGGCGGTGTCAGGGGGGATTACGTGCCGCGCGGTGTGTGATTTGTCGCACGTCACGGTGTGTCCGGTGGCTCGCGGATCGTAGTCTCGCGCCACCCCCTGTGTGCGTCGTGGAACACCTCGTCGGCCGGGTGTCGCGTATATCCCGGCGCGTCGCGCTGACCGGTAACGATCGGGCCTCCGCGACCCGCTTGCGTGACCGCGTGGAGTGGGTTTACATATGCCCTCGGAGGGCCCGTGCCCGACACCCGTTCGGGCACAACGTGATGCACACCAAACTCGTCCTGTCAAGCCCCAGTACCTGGTCGTTGTGGCCCTGACCTGCGCAGTTGATCGCGCCGTTATCGAGTCGCGTGTTAAACTGTGAACATCGAAAGGGGCACGGGACACATGATTTTTAAGGTCGGAGATACCGTCGTTTATCCCCATCATGGGGCGGCTTTGATCGAAGCTATCGAGACCCGCACCATCAAGGGTGAGCAGAAAGAGTATCTGGTCCTGAAGGTCGCACAGGGTGACCTCACTGTTCGGGTTCCCGCGGAAAACGCGGAATATGTCGGCGTCCGCGATGTAGTGGGCCAGGAAGGTCTGGATCGGGTCTTCCAGGTGCTGCGTGCGCCACATACGGAAGAGCCCACAAACTGGTCCCGCCGTTACAAGGCCAACCTCGAAAAGCTCGCCTCCGGCGATGTGAACAAGGTGGCCGAGGTTGTTCGCGACCTGTGGCGCCGGGAACAGGATCGTGGCCTGTCCGCGGGCGAGAAGCGGATGCTGGCCAAGGCTCGGCAGATCCTCGTCGGGGAGCTCGCGCTCGCCGAGGGCACCGATGACGGCAAGGCCGAGACGCTTCTCGACGAGGTTCTCGCCGCGGCTTCCTGATCGTGCACAAAATAGACGGTCCCGGCCGTGCCGCCGGTCCCGTCACCGCACTGGTTCCTGCCGCCGGTCGTGGCGTGCGCTTGGGTGCAGATGAACCCAAAGCGTTCGTCCCGATCGGCGGCACACCCATGCTCACACTGGCTGTGAACGGACTGGTGGCTGCCGCGGTCGTCGACGAGATCATTGTGATGGTGCCCGCCGAACACGTCGACCGGACGGCAGCTCTCCTACCCCCCGACGCTCCGGTGCGGATCGTGGTCGGCGGCGCCGAGCGCACCGATTCGGTACGCGCCGGCCTCGCCGCCGCCGGTGATACGGCGTTCTTCCTGGTGCACGACGCGGCCCGCGCGCTCACTCCGCCCGCGCTGATCGCCCGGGTGGTGGACGAGCTGCGTGCCGGTCATCCCGCGGTCGTGCCCGCATTGCCGGTGGTGGACACCGTGAAAACCGTCGATTCCGGCGGGAATGTCACCGG
Organism: Nocardia sp. NPDC002869; assembly: GCF_046764065.1. Taxonomy (NCBI): domain Bacteria; kingdom Bacillati; phylum Actinomycetota; class Actinomycetes; order Mycobacteriales; family Nocardiaceae; genus Nocardia; species Nocardia sp. NPDC002869. Next base: position 4,840 of record NZ_JBKOOL010000230.1, on the reverse strand, counting down.
TACGCCGGATCGTGGGGCGTTACGGGCCATCCAGACTCCGCAGGGCTTCGCCGCGGGGGCATTGCGTGCCGCGTACGCCGACCCGGGCTCGGCGACCGATGACGCCGGCCTGGTGGAGCGGCTGGGCGTCGCGGTGCGCACCGTCGCCGGTGACCCGCTGGCCTTCAAGATCACCACCCCGCTCGATCTGCGCCTGGCCGAATCCCTGCTCACCGCGCGCCCGGCGGTGACGCCGTGCTGAACATGCGAGTGGGGATCGGTACCGATGTGCATCCGATCGAACCGGGTCGTCCCTGCTGGATGGCCGGTTTGCTGTTCGACGGCGAGGACGGTTGCGCGGGGCACTCCGACGGTGACGTCGCCGCGCACGCCCTCTGCGACGCCCTGTTGTCCGCGGCGGGCCTGGGGGATGTGGGCTCGGTCTTCGGTACCGGCCGGCCGGAATGGGCCGGGGTTTCCGGGGCCGCCATGCTGAAAGAAGTGCGGCGACTGCTCGACGACGCCGGATACGAGGTCGTCAACGCCGCCGTTCAGGTGATCGGCAACCGGCCGCGGATCGGTCCGCGCCGCGCCCAGGCCCAGCAGTTTCTGGGCGATCTGCTGGACGCGCCCGTATCGGTTTCCGGCACGACCAGTGACGGCCTGGGCCTCACCGGGCGTGGTGAGGGGATCGCCGCGGTCGCCACCGCGCTGCTGCACTGTCCCGGGCGGCCGAGTGGACAGCCCGGAGACGGTGGCGAGGTGCGACCGGCATAGGGCCCGCGAGGCCGCCCGATCGGTTCTGTGGCCCGGCGCCGGGGCCGAGCCGGTCTCTCCGGTGATCGGTTCGAGCCGGTGAGCCGCTCACCGCGACAACTGCCGGCCGTGAACCCGCGGCAGTGGAATACCGAAGTTCCCACGCGCGGCCGAGCCGACTGCCGGTACACCCGGCCGCACCGCTACCCTGCCCATATCCCCCTGCACCAAATCCGAGTGCAATCCATACACGAAACTAGGATCGACTGCCGTGACGCTGCGCCTGTTCGACACCGAGAAACGGATCCTGCGTGATTTCACGCCGCTGGTACCCGGCCACGCCTCGGTGTACCTGTGTGGGGCGACCGTGCAGGGGCTACCCCATATCGGTCATGTACGCAGCGGGGTCGCCTTCGACATTCTGCGCCGGTGGCTGGCGGCCAACGGTTCGGATGTGGCGTTCATCCGCAATGTCACCGATATCGAGGACAAGATCCTCACGAAGGCGGCCGCGGCCGGTCGGCCCTGGTGGGAATGGGCGGCGACGCACGAGCGCGCCTTCGACCAGGCCTATCGGCAACTCGGTGTGCTGCCGCCGTCCGCCGAACCGCGCGCGACCGGCCATATCACCCAGATGGTCGAATTGATGCAGCGTCTGATCGACCGGGGGCACGCCTACGCCTCCGAGGGCAATGTGTATTTCGATGTCCGGAGCTACCCGGATTACGGGCATCTGTCCGGGCACCGGCTCGAAGATGTGCACCAGGGCGAGAGCGCCGGCCTCGGTAAACGCGATCCTCGTGATTTCACGCTGTGGAAAGCCGCCAAACCAGGAGAGCCGACCTGGCCCTCGCCCTGGGGACCCGGGCGGCCCGGTTGGCATCTGGAGTGCTCCGCCATGGCCGAGTTCTATCTGGGACCGGAATTCGATATCCATTGCGGCGGAATGGACCTGGTCTTCCCGCACCACGAGAACGAAATCGCGCAGTCCAAGGCGGCCGGGGACGGTTTTGCCCGGTACTGGCTGCACAACGGCTGGGTCACCATGGGCGGCGAGAAGATGTCGAAATCGCTCGGCAATGTGCTGTCCATTCCGAATGTGCTGAAATCGGTGCGTGCGGTGGAATTACGCTTCTACCTGGGCAGTGCGCACTACCGGTCGATGCTGGAATATTCGGACAAGGCGTTGCACGACGCCGCCCAGTCCTATCAGCGGATCGAAGCGTTCGTGCAGCGAGTGGCCGAACGCGGCGGGGACATTCCGATGGGTAAATGGACCGACGGATTCGCCGCCGCGCTCGACGACGATCTCGGGGTGCCGAAGGCACTCGCCGAGATCCACCACGGCGTGCACGAAGGCAACCGCGCCCTCGACGCCGGCGTGCTCGACACCGCCCGGGAACACGCCGGGCAGATCCGGGCCATGCTCGACGTCCTGGGCGTGGACCCGCTCGACCCGCACTGGCACAGCGCTGCCGATCATTCGGCCGCCGACGCCGCCCTGGACGTGCTGGTGGGCGCCGAACTGGAACGGCGGCAGCAGGCCCGGGCGGCCAAGGACTGGGCGACCGCCGACGCAGTCCGCGATCGGCTGCAGGCGGCCGGAATCGAAGTAACCGATACACCCAACGGTGCCGAATGGTCGCTGGGCGCACCTACCCCTGGAAAGGCGGGCTGATGGCCGGCAATTCACAACGTCGCGGTGCCATTCGTAAAGGCGGGACCAAGAAGGGGGCCGTGGTCGGGTCCGGCGGCAAGCGGCGTCGCGGGCTGGAGGGCCGCGGGCCGACGCCACCGGCCGAACAGCGCACCAAACATCCGGCAGCGCGTCGCTCGGCGGCGAAAGCCAAAGCCGCGCAGAACAATCCGCCCGGTCGCGCACGCCCGGCCGGTAGGCGCAGCGAGGACGGCCCTGAACTGGTGCTGGGCCGCAATCCCGTGGTGGAGTGTCTGCGGGCCGGGGTTCCGGCCAGCGCCCTGTACGTGGCGGTGGGTACCGAGAACGACGAGCGGCTCACCGAGAGCGTCCGCCTCGCCGCCGATACCGGGATCTCCATTCTCGAGGTGCCGCGCACCGATCTGGACCGGATGAGCTCCAACGGTCTGCACCAGGGCGTGGCGCTGCAGGTGCCGCCCTACCGGTACGCCCACCCCGACGACCTGCTGGCCCGGGCCAGGGAATCCGCCGAACCGGCACTGCTGGTGGCGCTGGACAATATCTCCGATCCGCGCAACCTCGGGGCCGTCGTCCGCTCGGTCGCGGCCTTCGGCGGTCACGGCGTGGTGATCCCGCAGCGCCGCAGCGCCAGTGTGACCGCTGTCGCGTGGCGCACCAGTGCCGGCGCCGCGGCCCGGCTCCCGGTCGCCCGTGCCACCAATCTCACCCGCACGCTGAAGGATTGGGCCGCCACCGGTGTTCAGATCGTGGGCTTGGACGCCGGCGGCGATCTGACCCTGGACGATTTCGACGCCACCGCCCCGACGGTGATCGTCGTCGGATCGGAAGGCAAGGGGCTGTCGCGGCTGGTCCGTGAGACCTGTGATTCGGTCCTGAGCATCCCGATGGCGGGCCCGGTGGAATCGCTGAACGCCTCCGTCGCCGCGGGCGTGGTGCTGGCCGAAACCGCCCGGCAGCGCCGCGCCTGAACGTCCGAGCACGGCGTCCCGTCCGCCCCGGCCGACGGGTCGGTAGCCGCCGGCTCGGCGCGGTGATCGGGCGTGTCGGGGAGCGGTCAGCGGGCGGTTCGGAAGTGAATCCGCCGCGCCCGGACCGCAAATCCGGCACCGCACCGTAGAATTCGTCATGTGGTGATACCCAACGCGCCCATCGGTAAGCCGGTAGAGCACCCGCATGCGACAGCGGTGCTGTTCCTCGGTGCGCTCAGCGTGCTGTGTTGCGGGCTGACCGGACCGGTGGCCTGGGCGATGGGTAAACGCGCACTCGATCAGATCGAGGAGTCCGGCGGCGCATACGGTGGCCACACGCAGGTTGTCGTCGGATTCATCCTGGGCGTCATCGGCACCATCCTCATGGTCGTGATGGCGGTGCTGTTCCTGGTGGTGCTGCTCGGCGGAGGCTGAGCGGCGTCAGTCCAGGCTCTGCTGCCCGGACCATTTCGTTGGCGCCCAGCTCGGCCATTCGTCACTGATCGAGCCGGACCACGAGGGCTGCCGGCGCTCCCGGAAGGCCGCCATCGCCTCTCCGGCATCCGTGCTTTCGGCGATGTGCTCGTTCAGATCGGCTTCGAGCCGCGCGACCACGTCGGGTTCCAGTCCGACACCCTCCCACAGCAGCCGTTTGGACAGCGCGGCGCTCAACGGGGCCGAGCCGCCCGCGATATCGTGCGCCACCGCCATCGCGGTCGGCACCACCTCCGCCGCCGGCAGGCAGGCATTGGCCAAGCCCATGGCCCGGGCTTCCGCTCCGTCGAAGGTACGGCCGGTGAGCAGGATATCGGCGGCATTGGCCAGCCCGGCCAGCCGCGGCAGCGTCCAGTGCACATAGCCGTCGGCGAGGACCCCGCGCCGGACCTGGCTCAGCGCGTAGACCGCGTCGTCGGCCATATAACGCAGATCGCACTGCAGCGCCAGCGCCAGCCCCGCACCCACCGCGTGCCCGTTGACCGCCGCGATCACCGGTTTGCGCACCCGGAACGGCGGCGGATCGATACTCGCACTCACCTCGCCCACCCGGTCCGACAGGTCGGCGCCCGCACAGAAAGCGGGCGGGGTACCGGTGATCACCACGACCCGGATGGCGTCCTCGGTGTCACACCGTTTCAGCGCGGCCCCCAGCGCCTCGGTCATCGCAGGATTGAAGGCGTTCTGTTTCGCCGGCCGATTCAACGTCAGGACGGCGATGCCCGTTGAGACATCGACGAGCAATTCCGAACTCATGGCCTGGATGGTAGCTGGGTTTATGGCGCGTCGGCGCGCGCGGGGTTGAGGATGCGGGTTGGTTCGCGAAGGTCGGAGATGCGGGTTTGCTGGTGGAGGTGCTGTGTTTTTTGGCGCCGCCTTCGGCGGCGCGGGGTTGAGGCCCCCTGGTGTCTCGCCGTTTCGGCCTCGAGACTCGAGCCTTCGGCTCATGCGCTTTCGAGGCCGA
>NZ_JBKOOL010000229.1:0-7130 GCF_046764065.1 Nocardia sp. NPDC002869 | reverse complement strand
CTACACCCCTCCCCCCCCCCACCCCCCTCTCCCTACCTGCCCCTTTCCCCACCGGCGCCGGCCCCGACCGGCCGCCGGCCCCCCCCGGCACGGGCCCGTTCGAACAGTAGTGAAACCTTACGCGCCGTATACGGGTTCCGGGGTCGCGCCTTTCGCGATCAGCTCCGAGACCACGGTGCCGAGTTCGGCCGGATTCCACCGCGCGCCACGATCGACCGGCACCCCGTGGCGCCAGCCCTCGGCCAAGGCGAGGCGACCGCCCTCGACCTCGAACATCCGACCGGTGACACCGGCCGATTCCGCGCTGCCCAGCCACACCACGATCGGTGAGATGTTCTCCGGCTCCATGGCGTCGAACCCGTCCTCGGGTGCGGCCATCATATCGGCGAAGACGGTTTCGGTCATCCGGGTGCGCGCCGAGGGGGCGATCGCGTTCACCGTGACGCCGTACCGCCCGAATTCGGCCGCGGCGGTGAGCGTGAGGCCGGCGATACCCGCCTTGGCGGCGCCGTAGTTCCCCTGACCGACACTGCCCTGCAGGCCGGCGCCGGAGCTGGTGTTGATGATCCGGGCGTCCACCGTACGACCCGCCTTGGATTCCGCGCGCCAGTACGCGGCCGCGTGCCGCATGGTGGCGAAATGACCCTTGAGGTGCACGCGGACCACCGAATCCCATTCGTCCTCGGCGAGATTGACCAGCATCCGGTCGCGGACGAATCCGGCATTGTTGACCAGGACGTCCAAGCCGCCGAAGGTGTCCACGGCCTGCTGGATGAGCCGCTGCGCACCCTCCCAGCTCGCCACGTCGTCGCCGTTGGCCACGGCTTCGCCGCCGGCCGCACGGATCTCCGAGACCACCTGCTCGGCGGGGGTTTCCGCGGTCGACTCACCGCTGAGGGTCGAGCCGAGATCGTTCACCACGACCTTCGCTCCCTCGGCGGCGAAGGCCAGGGCGTGTGCCCGGCCGATACCCCGGCCGGCGCCGGTGATGATCACGATCCGTCCGGCGCAGATGCCCTCGGTTGCCATGTTCGTTTCCTATCGTCGATGGTCGATATCTGTTCGAGTTGAGGTCAGGTCTTCGCCGCGGCATCGGAGTGGGTGGCGGTCGCCACCGACAGGAAGGCCGGGGGTTCGCCGCCGCCGTGGATCTGCAGGGTCGCCCCGGAGATGTACCCGGCCAGCGGGGAGAGCAGGAAGGCCACGCCGTTGCCGACATCCTCGGGCCTGGCCAGCCGCCCCATCGGGATGGTCCGGCCGACGGCGGCCACTCCGTCGGCGTCACCGTAGTGCAGAGCGCTCAATTCGGTTTCCACCGCGCCGACCACCAGTGAGTTGATCCGGACCTTCGGGGCCCATTCCGCGGCGAGGGAGACAGTCAGGGCGTCTACTCCCGCCTTGGCCGCCCCGTAGGCGGCGGTACCCGGGGAAGGCCGGTGGCCGCTGAGGCTGGAGATATTCACGATCGAGCCGCCGTCTTCCTGCCTGCTGATCACCGCGTGTGCCGCCTGGGCGACGTGCAGGGCGGAGAGCAGGTTCAGCTCGATGATCTTGGTGTGGAATTTGGGGCTGGCGTCCTGCGCCAGGGCATAGGGGGCGCCACCGGCATTGTTCACCGCGTGATCCAGCCGCCCGTGCCGCCGGACGATCTCGGCGATCAACTCCGCCACGGCTGCCGGGTCGCGGACATCGCACGGCAGGAAGTCGATCTCCCGCCCGTCCACCTCGACCGGGGTATCGCCGGGACGGCGGGCGCATGCCACCACGGTCGCCCCGGCGGAGAGCAGGACGCGGCTGATCCCGGCGCCGACGCCGCGGACGCCGCCGGTTACCAGAACGACGCGATCGGACAGGTCGATTTCGAGTGCCACCGTGTTAACCTACCAAGCAATTGCTTGCTTAGCCAAGATGCTCGAGATGCGAGATGGGATACGCGATGGGGATCAAGCGCCATTCGGAATCCGCCGGTATCGCCGTGGTCACGGTCGACTATCCGCCGGTCAACGCCATACCCTCGGACGGCTGGTTCGCCCTCGCCGACGAGATCCGCGCCGCCGGGCGCGACCCGCAGACCCGCGTGGTGGTGCTGCGCGCCGAGAACCGCGGCTTCAACGCGGGCGTCGATATCAAGGAGATCCAGCGCAAACCCGGGCATCAGGCGCTCATCGACGCCAACCACGGATGCTTCGAGGCATTCGGCGCGGTCTACGACTGCCCGGTCCCGGTGGTCACCGCGGTCCAGGGCTTCTGCCTGGGCGGCGGGATCGGCCTGGTCGGCAACTCCGACATCATCATCGCCTCCGACGACGCGACCTTCGGCCTACCCGAGGTCGACCGCGGTGCGCTCGGCGCCGCCACCCACCTCGCCCGGCTGGTCCCCCAGCACCTCATGCGCGCGCTCTTCTTCACCGCGAGCACCGCCACCGCCCAGCAGCTGCACCATTACGGCTCCGTACTCGAGGTGGTCCCCCGGGAAGAGCTGGACGCCACCGCGCTGAAGGTCGCCGAAAGCATCGCGGCCAAGGACGGCCGGGTCATCCGGGCCGCCAAACGCGCCCTCAACGGCATCGACCTGCAGGACGTGCACCGCAGCTACCGCTTCGAGCAGGGGTTCACCTTCGAACTGAATCTTTCCGGAGCCTCCGACGAGATCCGCGAACGCTTCGACGAAGACCTGGCGGCGCAGAAGGACAAGAACTGACGTGGAACGGAAGACCATGCGAGACAAGCGGAAAACGCTGGACGAGATCGTCGGCGAACTGCGCAGCGGGATGACCATCGGCATCGGCGGCTGGGGTTCCCGGCGTAAGCCGATGGCCCTGGTGCGCGCCCTGCTGCGGTCGGACGTCACCGACCTGACGGTGGTCACCTACGGGGGCCCGGACCTGGGGCTGCTGCTCTCGGCCGGGAAGGTCCGCAAGGCCTACTACGGGTTCGTCTCCCTGGACTCGGCGCCGTTCTACGACCCCTGGTTCGCAAAGGCGCGCACCTCCGGGCAGATCATCGCCCGCGAGATGGACGAGGGCATGCTCAAATGCGGGCTCGAGGCGGCCGCGGCGCGACTGCCTTTCCTGCCGATCCGCGCCGGCCTGGGCTCGGATGTGCCGAAATTCTGGGACGGCGAGCTGCAGACCGTGACCTCGCCGTACCCGGGCCCGGACGGCCGTCCGGAAACCCTGATCGCCATGCCGGCCCTGAACCTCGACGCCGCGCTGGTGCACCTGAATATCGGCGACGCGCACGGTAATGCCGCCTACCAGGGCGTGGACCCCTACATGGATGACCTGTTCTGCCTGGCCGCCGAGAAGCGCTACCTCTCGGTGGAACGCCTCGTGGAGACCGAGGAACTGGTGAAAACCGTTCCCCAGCAGGCGCTGCTGCTCAACCGCATGATGGTGGACGCGGTGGTCGAAGCCCCGAACGGCGCCCATTTCACCCTCGGTGGTGAGAGCTACGGCCGGGACGAGAAATTCCAGCGGCACTATGTCGAAGCCGCCGGGTCGCCGGAGACCTGGCAGACCTTCGTCGACACCTACCTCAGCGGTTCCGAAGCCGACTATCAGGCCGCCGTCGCGCGATTCAAGGAGGAGCGGTGACCAGCACCGAAACCATCACCCGCGCGGAGGTGTGCGCGGTCGCCTGCGCCGAGATCTTCCGCGACGCCGGAGAGATCTTCGCCAGTCCCATGTCGCCGATGGCGCAGCTGGGCGCGCGGCTGGCGAAACTCACCTTCGAACCCGATCTGCTGATCTCCGACGGCGAAGCGTTCTTCCTCGCCGAGACCCCGCCCATCGGCGGCAAGGCGCCGGTGGAGGGCTGGATCCCGTTCCGCAAGGTGTTCGATGTGCTGGCCTCGGGCCGCCGCCATGTGGTCATGGGCGCCAACCAGATCGACCGCTACGGCAACCAGAACCTCTCGGCCTTCGGCCCGCTACAGCAGCCGACCCGGCAGATGTTCGGCGTCCGCGGCGCCCCCGGCAACACCATCAACCACCCCACCAGCTACTGGGTCGGACGGCACACCAGGCGGGTGTTCGGCGAGAGGGTGGATATCGTCGCGGGCGTCGGCTACGACAAGGTCGACCCGGAAAATGCCGCGTTCCGCTTCCATCACATCCACCGGGTGGTCAGCAATCTGGGCGTTTTCGATTTCAACGGCCCGGACCACACGATGCGCGCGCTGAGCCTGCACCCCGGGGTCACCGCCGGTGAGGTCGCGGAGAACACCTCGTTCGAGATCGCCGACCTGGGCACGGCCGAAGAGTCCCGGCTGCCCACCACCGAGGAACTGCGGATCATCCGCGAGGTCCTGGATCCGAAGAAGATCCGCGACCGGGAGGTCCCGCAGTGACACCCCGGCTGCGGACCCCGCTGACCGAACTGGTCGGGATCGAACATCCCGTCGTGCAGACCGGGATGGGCTGGGTGGCGGGCCCGAGCCTGGTCTCGGCCACCTCCAATGCCGGCGGGCTGGGCATTCTGGCCTCGGCCACCATGACCTACGACGAGCTGGAAACGGCCATCGCCAAAACCAAGGCGCGGACCGATAAACCGTTCGGTGTGAACATCCGTGCCGACGCCTCGGACGCGCCCGAGCGGATCGATCTGCTCATCCGCGAGAACGTCAAGGTCGCGTCCTTCGCCCTGGCGCCGAAGAAGGACCTCATCGCCAAGCTGAAAGAGTCGGGCGTGGTGGTGGTTCCGTCGATCGGCGCCGCCAAACACGCGGTGAAGGTCGCCTCCTGGGGCGCGGACGCCGTGATCGTCCAAGGTGGCGAGGGCGGCGGGCACACCGGCCCGGTGGCCACCACCCTGCTGCTGCCGTCGGTCCTGGACGCGGTCGATATCCCGGTGGTCGCGGCCGGCGGTTTCTTCGACGGACGCGGCCTCGCCGCCGCCCTCGCCTACGGCGCCGCCGGGGTCGCGATGGGCACCCGCTTCCTGCTCACGCAGGAAAGCAGCGTCCCGGATTCGGTGAAGCAGGAATACCTGCGCCGCCAACTGGGCGAAACAGTGGTGTCCACCAAGGTCGACGGTATGCCGCACCGGGTGCTCAACACCGAACTCGTGCAGAAGCTGGAGAACTCGGGGCGGGTCCGTGGCCTCACGGCCGCCGTGGGCAATGCGGCCCGGTTCAAGAGCATGACCGGGATGAAATGGTCCACGCTGGTCCGCGACGGTCTGGCCATGCGCAAGGCCAAGGACCTCGGCTGGTCCCAGGTGATCATGGCGGCCAACACCCCGATGCTGTTGCGCGCCGGGCTGGTCGAGGGCAATACCGAGGCGGGCGTACTGGCGGCGGGCCAGGTGAGCGGCATCCTGGAGGATCTGCCGACCTGCCGGGAGCTGATCGACCGGATCGTCGCGGACGCGGTCACCCGGATCGGCACCCTCGCCGAACTGCCCCAGAGCACTGAATCGCAGAGCTGAGACATCCGGCTCCCGGGCCCGTCCACCGCCGGTGGACGGGCCCTTTTCCTATCGGAGGCGGTTTGCTGATCCGGTCGGGCAACCGCGGCCGCGGCCCGGCGCCCGCCGGCCTCCGGTGGCATTCGTGGGGCGCGCCGCGGTAACGACAGCCGGCGGCCGCACCCTCTCGGCAGGACGGTTCACGTGGGGCGGCCACTGGGGCTTCGCCGAGCGCATTGCTCCCGTATCGGCCCGATGGGAGGCCTCGCGGGCATCGCACGTCCTCGATCACCGCCGTGGAGGGGCGGTGTGTCCCGAGGCGCGCCGTGCGCGCGTATACCGCAGCGCCCCGGGTAGGCGCTCAGCCCCGGGGCCAGGGCCGTACCTCACCCCAGCCCCAGGTGGGCGTGGGTTCGCTGTCGCTCGCCGGGGCATCCGGGCCGGAGAACAACAGCGCCATCCGGGTTCCCCATTCCAGATACCCCACGAACGCCGCCCGGAACTCGGCGTCGGCGGGCAGGCCGACCCGGTCGGCGGTATCGATCAGGAGGCTCATCCAGCGCTGACGCTGTTCCTCGGTCAAGGCCCGGCCCCGGTGGCGGGAGATCATGTGCTGGTGGCCGCCGTGCCGCTCCGAGTAGACGGCGGGCCCGCCGAAAACCTCGCCGAGCCAGGCGGCTACATGCTTCGCGTGGTCGGGGTGCATACCCTCGAAAACCGGGCCGAGCACCGGATCCTCGGGTACCCGGTCGTAGAAGGTGTCGAAGAGCTTCCCGAACGCCTCCGCGCCGCCCGCCCAGTCGTACAGCGACGGCACCAACGCGACCGGCTCGTAGTGCCGCATCTCCTCGATACCGGTGACGTAATCCTTGATCTCGGCGAAGAACTCCCGGAAGTGCGAGCTGTTGCGGAACTTCTCCAGATGATCGCTCGCCGAGGTCCAGGTGAGCCGGAGGATATAGACCTCCGGGTCATCGACGCACCGGTCCAGATCGTAGGTCCGGCAGTACGGCGAGAACTGCAACGACACCGCGGCGCGGCGATAGGCATCTTCGAACGCGGCCGGATCGGGAACGCGGTACCGGATGTACTCGGTGATCATGGATGAAGTCGACCACCTTGGGAACAACGGCACAAGAACGTACTTTGTGGTGCGTGAGCGTGCGGCGGACCTTCTACTCCTGCCAGGTCGAACTGGCGATGGACACCATCGGCGGCAAGTGGGCGGTCGTGATCCTCGGCTACCTGAAGGAGCGGCCGCGGCGCTACGGCGAACTGCGCCGGCTCGTTCCCGAGATCACCGAGAAGATGCTGACCCAGCGGCTGCGCGAACTCGAGGCCGCCCGCCTGATCGAGCGGACGGTGGACGAGGGCGCGGTCCGCACCGTGACCTATCGGCTGATCGATCCCGGCCTCCGGCCGGTACTGCAGGCGCTCTACGACTGGGGTGGGACGCTGGCGGCTCGGGACGGTATCGAGATCGGTTCGCCGCGCGCTGACCCGGCGGCATCGAAAGGTGGCGGTCCGGTCGGCTGAACGGCATCGCCGCATCGGCCCGGTGGAAGATCCGGGCCGCGGTACCGGCGAGGAGGGCCGCCGAGCCACTGGCGCTGCCCGCGGGTTCCCTCAGAAAGTGTTGGGGAACCTGATCGGTTAGCTGTTGAGGTCGTCTGCTAGACGGCGGGCGGCCTCGGTTTCGATCGGGCCGGAGGGTTCCACGG
>NZ_JBKOOL010000228.1:0-7197 GCF_046764065.1 Nocardia sp. NPDC002869 | reverse complement strand
GGGCGGCGGCGAAACCGTCCGCCGCGCCGACCGCTCCGCCGATGGCCGCGCCGGCGGCGGCCGCCGGCGCCGCGATCACCGCATAACCGATGGCCGCGCCCAGTACCGGCCCGATGACGAGCCCGATCGGCAGGAACGGAATCCCGGAGATGAAGCCGGCGACCGCGCCGACCATGGCCGAGGTGCCGGCGAGAGGGGAGGCCAGCGTATTGGCCACCGAGGCGCCGATGGCGGCCGAGCCCAGAGTCTGCGCGGCGATCTTGTCCGAGCGGCTGCGTTCGACACCGACCGAGTCCAGGAAGGTGGCCAGCTGCGCCTCGGTCTGCGCGGCGCCGGTATTGATGTCGCGCACATCGAACGGCGCGTCCATTTCGACGTTCCCGATCCGCAGTTTGCCCGGCGGCGCCTCGATCGGCGCGACCGGCGCGACCGGCATGGGCGCGTGCAGTTCACCCTGCGGTGCGAGATAGGCGTGATTCGGCACCGGCCGCGTCGCGAGGGCGGGCATCGGGGCACCCGGGTCCGCGATCACGGCCGGCCGCAGGACCGCGGGAGCCGCGGGCGCGGCGTGGGTGAACGGAGCCGTGGCCGCGGTGAGCGTATCGGTGGCCGACCGGACCGCGACCCGCGCCGCCTCCTGCACGGCATCGGTGGCCGCGCCGAACGGGTCCACGGTGGGGATCGGGGCCGGGGGCAGCGTCGGCAGCGCGGCGGGGATCGGGGATGACGCGGGTGGAGCGGGGAGTGCCTCGGCATTGGCGGTGCCGGCGCCGATCAGTGTCGCGATGAGCGGGATCGCGCCCGCCGCGACGACCGAGCCTGCAGCACGCCGGGACGGACCGGTTGCCCTGTGCTTACCCATGGTCGCCTTTCTCCGGGAAATTTGTCGGTTTGCCAGACATTCGTTCCGGAGCGCGGCGCGGATGGGTTCGGTCCGTTCAGTCGCCTTACAACAACAGGTAGTGCCGGTTTTCCAGGTGGTGACCAATAGTTGTCCGGTGGTTCGCCGGCGAGTTCTCCGTGGGTGCTCGATTACAGCGGTGGCAGCGGGCCGAACGGCTGCGTGGTGAAACCGTCGGTCGCCCCGAACGCGGCGCCGAGCGCCGCGCCGGCGATCACGGCCGGCACCGTGACCACCCCGTAGGCGAGGGTGGCGCCGAGGACCGGTCCGACGACGAGTCCGGTGGGGAGGAAGGGCAGCCCGACCACAAAACCCGCGGCGGCACCGAACATCGCGAACGGAATGGCCACCGGTGCCGCGACCGCGGCGCCGATCCCGGCGCCGATCAGGCCGGAGCTCATGGCCTGGGCGGCGACCCGGTCCGCCCGGCTGCGCTCGATACCGGACGAGTCCAGGAAGGCCGTCAGCTGCTCCTGGGTCCGATCGGCATCGGCGTTGAGCTCTCGCGTATCGAACGGCAGGCTCATCTCGAGGTCGCCGACCCGCAGTGTGCCGGGCGGAGCCTCGATCGGTGTGGCGGGGCGGGTGGTATGCGATGCGGTTCCGGGCACCGGATAGCCGTCCACGAGCTCGAGCCCGGGAGTCGCCGCCGGTATCGGGGCCACGGGCAGCGGGGCCCCGGGTACCGGGTGGGTGAACCGGTCGGTGGCCGCGGTGACGGCATCGGTGACCGAACGGGTGGCTTCCTGGAGCGCGCCGGTGACCGCGCCGAACGGATGCACGGCCGGATCCGGTGCGGGCGGGAGCAGCCCAGCGGGCATCGTGGGTAGCGGCGTCAGTACCTGGGGAACGGCGGGCAGCGTGGGCAACGACGGCAGTACCGCGGGAACAGCGGGTGGGGCGAGTGGAGCGGGAAGAACATCGGCATGGGCCGTCCCGGCGCCGATCAGTGTCGCGATGAGCGGGACTGCTCCCGCCGCGACGACCGATCCGGCGGCACGCCGGGAACGGACGGTTGTCCTGTGCTTACCCATAGGCGCCTCTCTGCGGAGATCATCTGATTGCCAGATGTTAGCTCCGAAAGGGCGCCGAATCGGGGAGGTGAGCCCGGTCAGCCGACTTTACGCTCGCCACCGGGTTTCTCGGGCGCGCCGGTGTCGACGGCTTCGGCGGTGACGGCCGGAGTGCCGGGGGAGGGTGCCGGGGGCCGGCGACCCGCCGCGCCGCGCACGATCTCCTCGCCCTCTTCGCTGTCGCCGTACACCGCCTCCAGGGCCAGGCGGGCGAAGATCCACTGCTCGGTCGCCGCCATCTGGCCGCGAGTCCGGCCGAGGAAGGTGACGAACCACTGAAAGATCGTGGTGATCCGGCTGCGGTAGCCGACCAGGTAGTACAGGTGCAGGCCGAGCCAGGCCAGCCAGGCGATGAACCCGCCGAACTCCAGTTTGCCCACCTGGCAGACCGCGCTGAAGCGCGAGATCGTCGCCATACTGCCCTTGTTGAAGTAGGAGAACGGCCTGCGTTCCGACGCCGTCTGCTTACCCGCCAGCTCCGCCTTGATCTGTTTCGCCGCGTAGGTGGCGCCCTGGATCGCGCCCTGGGCCTGGCCCGGAACGCCCGGTACCGACATCAGATCGCCGACGACGAAGACGTTCGGATGCCCCTTGACGGTCAGGTCGGGTTCCACCACGACCCGCCCGGCCCGGTCGACCTCGGTACCGTCGGACTGGTCGGCGATCATCTTGCCCAGCGGGCTGGCCTGCACCCCGGCCGACCAGACCTTGCACGCCGATTCGATGCGGCGGCTGGTGCCGTCGGAGTCCTTCACCGTGACCCCGTGCGCGTCCACGTCGGTGACCAGGGCGTTCAATTGGATCTCCACGCCCATGGATTCCAGGCGCCGCTGCGCCTTGCCGCCGAGTTTCGGTCCCATCGGGCCCAGCACCGCGCCCGCGCCCTCGACCAGGATCACCCGGGCGTCGCGGGGATCGATGTTGTGGAAGGTGCCCTCCAGCGTACGGTCGGCGAGTTCGGCGATCTGCCCGGCCAGTTCGACCCCGGTCGGTCCGGCGCCCACCACCACGAAGGTGAGCAGCCGGTCGCGCTCCTCCTGGGTCTGTGCCACCTCGGCCTGTTCGAACGAGCCGAGGATGCGGCCGCGCAGTTCCAGGGCGTCGTCGATGGTCTTCATACCCGGCGCGAAGGTGGCGAACTGGTCGTTGCCGAAATACGACTGCTGTGCACCGGTGGCCACGATGAGGCTGTCGTAGGGGGTCACCGTCGATTCGCCGAGCAGCACCGAGGTGACGGTGCGTTTCTCCAGGTCGATCTCGGTGACCTCACCCAGCAGCACCCGGGCGTTCTTCTGTTTGCGCAGCACGAGCCGGGTCGCCGGCGCGATCTCGCCGACCGACAGGATGCCGGTCGCGACCTGGTAGAGCAGCGGCTGGAAGAGGTGGGTGGTGGTCTTGGAGATGAGGGTGACCTCGACATCGGCACGTTTGAGATGCTTGGTGCCGAACAGGCCGCCGAAACCCGATCCGATGACGACGACGCGGTGCCGGCCGTTCCCAACAGGTTGCGTGTTCATGGTCGCTCCTCGCCGGCGGTTGGGCCCGGTGCTGCCCTGGTGATCAATTGCTGACAACGCACACGGTAGTAGCAGTACCCGGGTACGACACAGTCAGACGCCCGTTGTTCACTCGCGGTGGTGCGGCAACTCACCACGATAGCCATTGCGCCGGGGTCTCGGCGGGAAGCGGGATGATACCGATTCGGTGGATTGGGCTGAGCCGTTGCAACAAAGACAATACGATGGGTGCTGTCTCTCAGGAGGTTTCGCCATGGTCACCGTCGACCGTGTCGCCGCGCATCGTGCGCGTGCGCGCACCGATACCGAGAATTCGGCGCTCATCGAGATCCCGCGCCGAAGTGTGGTCGACCGGCTGCTGTTGACAGTGCCGGATCGGCAGCGGACGCTGGCCACTCCGCCCCGCGGTAGCGACACGGTGGCCGTACGCGGCGACGCGGGCCTGCCGTATGTGGGCCGCACTTTCCACTACATGCGCTGGGGTCCGGCCGAACTCCTGGACAAGTACCGCCGCTTCGGGCCGGTGAACATCAACAATTCCATGGGGATGGACCGGGTGTTCGCCGCCGGGCCCGAAGCCATCGACGAGGTGGTCGGCCGGCGTCGGCGCGATTTCGGGCAGGGCTGGGACTACTTCATCGGGCCCTTCTTCCGCCGCGGGCTGCTGCTGCTCGAATTCGATGAGCACATGTTCCATCGCCGGATCATGCAGCAGGCGTTCACCCGGGAACGGCTGGAAGCCCATCTCGCCGAGCTGACCCCGGTGGTGCGCGCCAGTATCGGCCGCTGGGTGCCGGAGGGCAGGGATGCGAGCCGCACCGTGCGGCTGTTCCCGGCGATCAAGGAGCTGGCCCTCGATATCGCGGGGGAGACCTTCATGGCGGTCGAGGTCGGTGACCGGCGCAAGGATCTCACCGACGCCTTCGTCGCCTGCACCCACGCCGGGCTGGCCCTGGTGCGCCACAGTGTGCCCGGTGGGAAATGGCGCGCGGGGTTGCGCGGCCGTGCCGTACTCGAGGAGTACTTCACCGCGATGGTGCCGGAGAAAAGGCGCAGCGACGCCCCGGATTTCTTCTCGGGCCTGTGTCACGCACGGGCCGAGGACGGCTCGGTGTTCAGTGACGCCGATGTGGTCAACCATATGATCTTCCTGATCATGGCCGCGCACGATACGACCACGACCACCGCCACGGCCGTGGCCTACTACCTGGGCAAACACCCGGAATGGCAGCAGCGGGTGCGTGCGGAGGTGCGGGCGCTGGATCTGGACCACCAGTCTCCGACGATCGCCGATCTGGACACCTTGCGCACGCTGGATCTGGTGGTGAAGGAGAGCCTGCGTCTCATGCCGCCGGTCCCCGGTATGGTGCGCCGCGCGGTCCGCGATACCGAGATCCTCGGTCACTACATCCCCGCCGGTACTCCGGTGGACCTCGGCTACCAGGTGAACCATCTGCTCGAGGAGTTGTGGACCGACCCCGAGGTCTTCGATCCGTTACGGTTCTCCGAGGAGCGGCGCGAGGACAAATCGCACCGGCTGGCCTGGATGCCGTTCGGTGCCGGTTCGCACAAGTGCATCGGGATGCACTTCGGCACCTTCGAGGTCAAGACGATCATCTCGGCGCTCGTCCGCGACTACGAGTGGAGCTTCCCGGACACCTACCGGATGCCGTGGGGCTTCACCACCATCCCGTTCCCGCGCGACGACGCCCCGATGCGGTTGCGCCGGCTCAACTGAGACATCGCCTGCGAAACGACTCCGGGCCCCCGTTGCGCAACGGGGGGCCCGGAGTGCGCCGGTCGCGGTGATCAGCGTCCGGCCAGCAGTTTTTCGGCGATCGTCGTATCGGTTTCGGCGCCTTCCTGGTAGCCGCCCTCACCGTTCATCGCGGTCATGATCGCGAGCGTGTAGCGCTCACCCGGTCCGGCGAAACCGACCGAGTTCACCACCCAGCCGCCCTGCTCCTCCGACCAGCCGTTCTTCAGGCCCGGCCGCATGGCCGAGCCGGCGCCCCACACACCCCAGTGCTGGTTGGAATCGACCCGGCGCATCAGGTCGGTCAGGTAGCCGCGATCGTCGGGGTGCATCCGGTCCAGCACATTGGACATCAGCCGGTCCAGATCGGCCGCGGTGGTCTTCTGGAAACCCCAGTTCGGGCGCCCGTTGGGCGACGGCTCGGGCCGGAGACTGGTCATACCGTTCGCGCGGAACGCATTGTTGAACGCCTGGCCGTCGAGACCGGAGTACTTGTTCCACAGCAGGTCGGTGGCCTGGTCGTTGGAGGTGGACATCATCTGCTCCATGAGCTGCCGATCCTCCGGCGGCAGGGCGATGGCCCCGACCCGGGCACGGTTGAGCAGATCCGAGGCGATGGCCAGTTTGATGGTGGACGCTGTGAACACCATGTCCTCGGCATGCGGGCTGGCGTAGACCGCGCCGGTCCGGCGGTCACGGACGACGTAGCCGGTCACGCCGGGGCGGGAGTCCAGATACGCGTTCACGGATTCGATACGGGCGGCCAGATCGCAGTCGAAGCCGTTCGCGCATCCCTGGGTATGGGCGTGCGGTACGGCATCGGCCGAGGGCAGGCCGGCGGGCACACCGGCGAACAGGATCGCCGCGGCGGCCAGGACAGTGGCGGGTGCGGCCACGCGGGGAGCCGCACCGGTGAGCAGGGGGTAACGCACGAGGAAACACCTTGTCATATCGGCGCTCTGCGCGCACGTTTTCCCCGGACCGCTAGCGGACCCGCGCGGTGGCCTTCAGGGCGGCGGCGCGGCCGTTGAGGCGATAGCAGTGCTCGAATGCTTCGGTATGTTCCTCGCGCGGCCACGAGTGCAGTACGACGGTGCGTCCGTAGTGTCGGGAGTTGACGAGCTCCCACCGGTCACCGGACCGGCGGACGGTGAATCCGTCCTTCGGTATCAGGGGCACAACCAGCGCTTTCATCGACGCGAACCAGCCTTTCGTGCGGTAACCGTTCCTCCCGGGGTTGCACTGTGACACAGCGCGTCCGCGAGATCGCGGCCATACGACCGCGTGTCGGTGACTCATGTGCGCTAAATCACTGTGCGCCGGGTGTCGATATCCGGTAAAAGCTGTTGGCGCTAGGGACATCCGGGGGATGATCCCCTGTCCCGGGGTTGTCCGCTCCGTCGTGGGGTCTTGGCGAGCGGTGTCGGACGGCGGGCGTATAAACGGGTGGACGATACGCCCGCCCGAACAGTGCGGACGTGACGAAGGATGGTGATCGGGCCGAGCGGAAGGGCGGAGATGGCACTGCACATCCACCGCGCCGAACGCGCGGATACGCTGGTCGCCGCGCTGGCCGGACTGCTCACCGAGCCGCTGCCCGATCCGTTCGCCGCCGAGGTGGTCGCGGTGCCCGCCAAGGGCGTGGAACGCTGGCTGACGCAGCAACTCTCGGGTGTGCTGGGGGCCTCGGCGGCCTCCGGTGACGGTGTCGCGGCCAATATCCGGTTCCCCGCCCCGGCCGCGCTGGTCGAGGAGATATCGGCCGCGATCAGCGGTTTCGGTCCGCACGAGGACCCGTGGTCGCCCGACCGGGTGGTATGGACGCTGCTGCGAGTGATCGACGAATCGGTGCGTGAACCGTGGTGCGCCGTACTGGCCCGCCATCTCGGACTGGACGCCGGTGACCCGGTGCCCGCCGACGCCGGGGCCTCGCCCACCGCGGGCCCCGAG
>NZ_JBKOOL010000227.1:0-7263 GCF_046764065.1 Nocardia sp. NPDC002869 | reverse complement strand
GCCGTTTCGGCCTCGAAAGCGCATGAGCCGAAGGCTCGAGTCTCGAGGCCGAAACGGCGAGACACAAGGGGGCCTCAACCCCGCGCGCGCCAGCGCGCCAAAAATGCCGACAATTCAGGAATAGCGGTCAAGCCGGGTGAACAGTTCTTCGAACACGGTGCAACGGATATATGACATTTCGCCACCGACAATCCCCCCGCTGTGGCCGCTCGAGACCGAGTAGGGCTAGCGTCTAGACGTGGCAATGAGTCTGTTGGGGAAGGCCGGCCACGGTCCGGCCGCATATGAATCCGGGTTCGCTGCATATCGGGCAGGCGTTGATCGCCTGCTCGCGAGCTATCGCGCCATCCCGGACGACGCCGATGTGCGACTGGCCAAGAAGACTTCCAATCTCTTCCGCGCGCGGGCGAAGAACACGGCACCGGGGCTGGACGTCTCGGGCCTCACCCGGGTGATCGAGGTCGATCCGGATGCGAGAACGGCCGAGGTCGCGGGGATGACGACCTACGAAGAGCTGGTGGCCGCCACGCTGCCCTACGGCCTGGCGCCGCTGGTGGTGCCGCAGCTCAAGACCATCACCCTGGGTGGCGCGGTGACCGGGCTCGGGATCGAATCGACCTCCTTCCGCAACGGTCTGCCCCACGAATCGGTGCTGGAGATGGAGGTGCTGACCGGGGCCGGCGAGATCGTCACCATCGGCCCGGACGGGGCCGACGCCGAACTCTTCCGCGGTTTCCCGAACTCCTACGGCACGCTCGGCTACACCACCCGCCTGAAGATCGAGCTGGAACCGGTGCCGCCGTATGTGGAGTTGCGCCACCTGCGGTTCCACGATCTGCGGGAACTCGAGTCGGTCCTCGGGCAGGTCGTACTGGAACGCACCCACGATGGTGAGCGGGTCGACTACCTGGACGGGGTCGTGTTCAGCGCCGGGGAGAGCTACCTGACGCTGGGCCGGCAGACCGAGGAACCGGGCCCGGTCAGCGACTACACCGGAATGGATATCTACTACCGCTCCATGCAGCACGACGGCCCGGCGCCCAAACGTGACCGGCTGACCGTCCACGACTATCTCTGGCGATGGGACACCGACTGGTTCTGGTGCTCGCGCGCCTTCGGGACGCAGAACCCGAAGATCCGCCGCTTCTGGCCGAAACGCTACCGGCGCAGCAGCTTCTACTGGAAGCTGATCGCGCTGGATCACCGCTACAACATCGGTGACAAGCTGGCCGCGCGGAAAGGTGAGCCGCCGCAGGAGCGCGTGGTGCAGGACATCGAGGTCCCGGTGGAGCGCACCGCCGATTTCGTGGAGTGGTTCCTGCGCGAAATCCCCATCGAACCCATCTGGTTGTGCCCGCTGCGGCTGCGCGATTCCGGCACCCCGGACAGCGATCGCCCCTGGCCGCTGTACCCGCTGCGACCCGGTCGCACCTATGTGAATATCGGCTTCTGGTCGGCGGTTCCGAAATCGCCCGGGCAGTTGGATGGCGCGGCGAACCGTGCCATCGAGAAAACCGTCACCGAATTCGACGGACACAAATCCCTGTACTCGGACTCCTTTTACGAGCCCGAGGAATTTGCCGCCCTCTACGGCGGTGAAAGTTACAAAGCATTGAAGAAACGCTACGATCCCGGCCAGCGCCTGCTGGATCTGTACTCGAAGGCGGTGCAACGCAGATGACGACATTCAAGGATAGATCCGATGCTTTCGCGGACCTGGGGGCCCGGCTCAGCATCGCCGAGGTTGTCGAAACCTTGGTCGACGGCGATGTTCCCATCAAGCTGACCGCTTACGACGGCAGCACCACCGGCCCGGTGGATTCCGAATTCGCACTCGATATCCGCAACCCGCGCGGAATCAACTATCTCGCCAACGCGCCCGGTGACCTCGGGCTGGCCCGCGCCTACATATCCGGCGATATGGATGCGGCCGGGGTGCACCCCGGCGACCCGTACGCCATCCTCGCCGCCATGACGGACCTGAAGTTCAAACGTCCGTCGGCATTGTCGCTGGTGGCGATCGCCCGCTCGCTGGGCTGGGAGCGGCTGCGCCCGGTCCCGCCGCCCCCGCAGGAGACGCTGCCGCGCTGGCGGCGGATCGCCCTGGAGGGACTGCGGCATTCCAAGGCCCGGGATGCCGAGGTCATCCACCATCACTACGACGTCTCGAACACGTTCTACGAGTATGTCCTCGGCCCGTCGATGACATACACCTGTGCGTGCTACGGCGAGCGGGACTGGACGCTGGAGCAGGCACAGGAGAACAAGTACCGGCTGATCTTCGAGAAACTGCGGTTGAAGGAGGGCGATCGCCTTCTCGATATCGGCTGCGGATGGGGCGGCATGGTCCGGTACGCCGCCGCGCGCGGAGTCCGGGTCATCGGTGCCACGCTCTCGGCCGAGCAGGCCTCCTGGGCCCAGCGCAAGATCGCCGAGGACGGTCTCGGTGAACTGGCCGAGGTCCGCCACTCCGATTACCGCGACATCACCGAAACCGAGTTCGACGCGGTGTCCTCGATCGGACTGACCGAGCACATCGGTGTCCAGAACTACCCGTACTATTTCGGGTTCATCCAGAGCAAGCTGCGGACGGGTGGTCTGTTCCTCAACCACTGCATCACGCGGCCGGACAACACCCGCACCACCAAGGCCGGCGATTTCATCGACCGGTACGTGTTCCCCGACGGGGAACTCATCGGCTCCGGTCGCATCATCAGCGATATCCAGAACGTCGGCCTGGAAGTATTGCACGAGGAGAACCTGCGCGAACACTACGCGCTGACTCTCACCGAATGGTGCAAGAACCTGGTCGCCAACTGGGATGCCTGTGTGGCCGAGGCCGGCGA
Source organism: Nocardia sp. NPDC002869 (assembly GCF_046764065.1). Classification (NCBI taxonomy): domain Bacteria; kingdom Bacillati; phylum Actinomycetota; class Actinomycetes; order Mycobacteriales; family Nocardiaceae; genus Nocardia; species Nocardia sp. NPDC002869. The sequence goes on along the minus strand of NZ_JBKOOL010000227.1, from coordinate 4,417 downwards.
GGGCACCGCCAAGGTGTGGGGCCTGTATATGGCGGGCAGCCGGCTCGGTTTCGAACGCAATGTGGTGCAGTTGCACCAGGTACTGGGCGTGAAACTCGGACCCGGCGGGCGGCCCGAGGTGCCACTGCGGCCTTGGTGGCAGCCGTAACCGGCTGATCAGCTGAGCAGTTCGTCGAGGAAACGGATCGGGACACGGATCTCACCGAGGGTGCGGACCGTGTCCGTTCCGTCCGGCGTGGTGACCGGCAGGTCGTCGCGCACCACGCGCAAGATCTCGCGGACCGCGGGCCCGGCATCCAGTAGCGGCCGGGTCCAGCCGAGTTCGGCGCAGGTGGAGACCGCCGGTGCCAGCAGGGCGGCCGATTCGCCCACCCAGCCCGCGGTGGCCAGGCATTCGGCGAGCAGCAGCGACATATCGAGCTGGGCTCGGGGTCGCTGCTGTTCGCCGGTGCGCCCGTAGAGGGCACGGGCATGGCGGGCCGCGCGCTCATGCTCCTGCCGATCACCGGATTCGAGTAGCGCGCGGATCACGGTGACCTCGCCGGCTTCGATATTCAGCACGGTCGGCGCACCGTCGGGGCCGGGGCCGCGGTCGCGCCCGGACAATCTCGCCAGGCCGCGCGCGGTGCTGTCCGCGCCTTCCGGCCGATCGCCCGGACCCGGCCGCACTATGCCCAGCCGGATCTGCTCGGCCCGGATATGGGCGGCGAGCCGGGACAGCTGGTGATCGGCGGCGATCCGCGATCCCTCGGCCAGGCGCACCGCCGCCGCTGTGAGATCGCCGCGCAGCGCCTTCACCCGGGCGCCGGTCACGATGGTAGAGATCAGTGATTCGATCGGGCCGATCCGTGCGACCAGCTGATAGCTCTCGTCGAACAGTTCCTCGGCGGCGCTGAGGTCACCTCGCCGGTACTCCAATTCCCCGAGGAGCCCGGCGACCGCCCGCACGCCGTGTGAGCGTGGCCCGGACCGGGTCTGCGCGATGTCATAGGCCTGCCGGTAGGCGCTCAGCGCGGCCGGGATATCGAGTTGTTCGTAGGCGAGGAGTCCGCGGCCGCACCAGGCGAAGATCTCACCGAGCGGTTCGCGGGACCGCTCCTGATACGGCCGCGCCCACTCCAGCGTGGCCGCCGCGGCCGGATAGTCGAATTCACAGAGCCGGACGTAGGCGCTGATATTCGCCGCGGTCGCCACCGTCCACGCCGGGAGCTCGTCGGGATGCTTCAGTGGTTCGGCGACCTGCTCGAGCACACCGGCGGTACGGTCGTGGGAGATCTCGTCGGAGGCGGCGAGCACCGCGGCCTGGCAACGCTGGGTGCGTACATCGCTGTCGTCCTCCGGGCTCCGGGACAGCACGTTGGACAGCCGGTTGAGGGCCGAGCGCGCCGCGGTGGACTGCTGCAGGTTCACATTCGCGCGCGCCACTGCCATCAGCAGTTTCGACCGCGAAGCCACCTGCTGCACGGGCAGTTTCGAGACCGACCCGAGCAGCGTCGCCACCCGCGAGCCGTCGATCAGATCCATACCGCCGTTCTCCAGCAGGTCGAGCGCGGTTTTGAAGTCGGTGCCCGCCAGCGAATGATCCACCGCCCGGCGCAGTAGCTGGTGTTCGGCGAACCAGCGCGCGGCCCGCCGGTGCAGCGTCCTCACCCGGCCCGGCCGGGTCCGTTCCAGTCGCGCCCGCAGATATTCGGCGAACAGCGGCTGCATCCGGTACCACTCCGGATCCTCGTCGGTGCGGCGCACGAACAGTTCCCGCCGCTCGGCCTGCTCCATCAGGCGCGGGGCCTCGTCGCTATCGGTGACAGCGATGGCCAGGGACGCGTTCGCATGCTCGATCACCGCGAAATCGGACAGGAAATTCAGCATCTCCGGTTCCAAGGTGTCCAGCACGTTCTCGGCGAGGTATTCGCGGATACCGTGCCCGCCTTCGGACATACGATTCAGCAGATCCCCGGGATCCGGGTGGTCGCGCAGCGCGAGGCTGATCAGCTGGATCGCGGCGGGCCAGCCGTCGGTGGCGGCGTACACCCGGTCGAGCTGGCCGGTATCGAGGGAGAACCCGTTGCGCTGCACCAGGATCTCGCCGATCTCGGCGCGGGTCAGGCGCAGTTGCTCGGAATCTATCTGCACCAGCTCGTCGTTCATCCGCATCCGGCCCATCGGCAGGTCGGAGGGGTCCCGGCTGGTCACCACGAACCGCAGATGATGGCAGCCGCTGTCGAGTAGTGCCGACAACACCCGTAAGGCGCCCGGATCGGTGAGCCGGTGCCAGTCGTCGATGATCACGACCACCGGCTTCCCGCTGGTGTGCAGTTCGTCGATCAGGCTCGATATCGCGAACGCGACGGTATCGGCGGGTCGCTCCTCGAGCATCTGGCACAACCCGGTACCGATCTCGGGACGGATCCGGTTGACGGCCTCGATCAGATGGGCCAGGAACCAGACCTCGTTGTCGTCGCGGCTGTCGATGCCTATCCAGGCGACCGGGATATCGAGTCCGGCGAGTTCGTCGCGCCACTGGGCGGCCAGCACGCTCTTACCGAAACCGGCCGGCGCGTGGATCACGGTGAGCCGGCGGCCGACACCTTCACGCAGAATGTCCAGCAAACGCGGCCGGCGCACCGGTTCCCGGGGCGGGGTGGGCGGGCGGAACTTGGTGGCCGGACTCGGCGGCAGCGTGGCCGGTGAATGTTCCAGCGCACGGCCGGAGCTGCCGAGACGGCCCGATGCGCTGCTGTGCGGGCCCGACCCCGGCCTGGGCTTGCGCGTTCCGGGGACCCCGAACGCGCCGGGTCCGGCGTCGTCGGCGCCCTTACGCCCCGCGAGTGTCGGCGGCAGCAGCGGCCAGCTGCGCCGCGCGGTCACCGCCGGCGCCCGGTCGTGGGCGGGCGGCGCGGCATCGACCGCCGTGACCTCGGGATCCAGCAGCGCCATCTCGTCAGGAACCTGATCGTGTGCGATCTGTACCGCACGCAGCATCTCGCCGAACTCGTAGGCCGAGGCCGGCCGTTCCTCCGGTTCCTGGGCCATGGCCTGTTCGATCACCGCCGCCACATCGGCGGGAATGTCCTGCTCCCGCAGATCCGGCACCGGTTGGGTGGTGATGCGGAGGAACTGCGCGACCACCCGCTCCCCCGCCTGCCTCTCGAACGCGGCATGGCCGGTGAGCAGGGCGAAAAGGGTCGCGCCGAGCCCGTACACGTCGGAGCGGACGGTGGGGTCGGCGCCTTTGAGGACTTCGGGGGCGGTGAACGCGGGCGAACCGGTGATCTGGCTGCTCGACGTGCGGAAACCCCCCGGCATCCGGGCGATCCCGAAATCGGTGAGTTGCGGCTCACCGTAGGAGCTGAGCAGCACATTGGCCGGCTTCACATCCCGGTGCAGGATTCGCGTCCGATGCGCGCTCTCGATGGCACCGGCCAGTTTCACCCCGACCCGCAGAGTATCGGCCCAGTTCAGCGGGCCCGTCTCGTGAATGAGCCGTTCCAGCGACCCGTGCGTGGCGAACGGCATCACGATGAACGGCAGTCCGCTGGCGGTCACATCGACCTGCAGGATGTCGACGATATTCGGATGCCCGGACAGCCGGCCCATGGCGTGTTCCTCACGCAGGAACCGCTCCCGGCTCTCGGGATCGAGATCGGAGGAGAGCACCTTTACCGCGACCACGCGGTCCAGGGCCCGCTGCACACACCGGTACACGACCCCGAACCCGCCGCGACCGATCTCGTGGGCTTCGGTGAACCCCAGGGCCGCGAGTTCCTCGGCTATCCGTTCCGCTTCCTGTGGGTCGGCTTCGGTGGGGGCGGCGACTCCCATGGTGGGTTCGGGCGTCGGACTCCGCACGGCGCCGCGGTCGGCCGATTCCGCGTCGGATTCGGCATCCCACGGCACAGCGTGGTTCTCGGGGGCAGCGGAATCCACCGGACCGGCGGCATCGGGAGCGACGTAGGCGTTATTCGATTCGCGGCCCCCGGGGCCCGAACGCGTTCGTGGAGTCATCTCACCACCTCGCACTCGTAACGAATCGGCTGCGGTGGCGAATCCCGCCGCGACAACCGTTCCGGTCCTCACTTCCAACGTAGCGCGCCCGATACCCCGATGGGTGGTTTCACCCGGCTCGCGTGTCCTGTCCCGGGGTTCCGATGCGCCTCCGCCGCGCCGTCGACCGGGCTCGGCACCCGGCCGTGAACAGCGCCCTCGCGGGCCGACCCGCTGCGGCCACCTGCGCGGGAGGGGCGCAATTATCCCCAGGCATCCACAGTATTCCGATAGTGCGCGCCGGCGCGGACGGCCGGTCCGACCCGATATTCCGGATCTGTTCCGATGCGGTAACGCGGGCGCAGCCCGCAATTGCGGCCGCCCGGCTTCCGGTGGAAACAACACAACCCGCCGCACCTCGCGGTGCGGCGGG